>DLVS01000826.1 GCA_003445095.1 Verrucomicrobiales bacterium | reverse complement strand
GCGATTGTCAGCAGCCAAGATCACGGCCACAAAAACTTCTACGTGCACCGGGACACTCCCGGGTCGGGCGATTGGACGATCTTCCCCTGGGACGTCGACCTCACATTCGGCCGCAACTGGACGGATTCCAGCGGCTACTTCACCGACACGATCTACACCAACAACGTCCTCAATTTTTACAATTCCGCACAGCAGGGAAAACCGGCCAATCGGTTGTACAATTTGATTTTCCAACATCCCGAATTTCGCCGGATGTATCTTCGCCGGCTACGCACGGTGATGGATACCGTGTTGCAACCGCCCGAGACGCCGCCGGCGGAACGCGGAATCGATGCGCGAATTCGCGCGCTTCTGGACTTGCTGGATCCGCCCGACGTCGCGAAATCAGACGCGGACCTGGACGAAGCGAAATGGGTTCCCTGGGGCGCACCTCGAACGACGCGGGCCGAAGCCCAGCGAATCCTGGACGTCTATTTACCGGGCCGGCGTAACTTTTTGTTCAAGAGTCCCAACGCGACTTTAAATGGCGAACGGATCCCAGACGCGCAGGCGGCCCAGGTGGCAGTTCATTTGGACGAACTCGACTTCAACCCACTCTCCGGCCGACAAGCGGAGGAGTTCGTCCGGCTGACCAACGCGGAACCTGTGGCGGTCGACGTGTCCGGCTGGCGTCTTCAAGGCCAGGTCCATCACACGTTCCGACCCGGAACGGTGATTCCGGCGGGCCGCACGTTGTATGTATCACCGGAGGTCGCGGCATTTCGGAATCGGACCACGAGCCCGAAGCGCGGCGAAAACGTGTTTGTGCAGGGAAACTACGATGGGCAGCTCTCCGCACGGGGTGGGACTGTCGAGTTACTGAATGCGGCCGGGAATGTCGTGAGCTCGCTCAGCTATCCCGGCGCACCCACGCCGTTGCAAGACGGCTTGCGGTTGTCGGAGGTTATGTTTCATCCGATCAAGCCACCCACGGGAAGCCCGTATGACGCGGAGGACTTTGAGTTCATTGAGCTCAAGAATGTGAGCTCTCAGCCACTCAATCTTTGGGGAGCGCAGTTCAATGAAGGAGTGACGTTCGTGTTCACCAACTCGGCAGCTGCCACGTTGGACCCGAGCTCCCGGATACTGATTGTCAAGAGTCGAGCCGCGTTTGAGTCCCGGTACGGTGTCGGCCTGCCGGTGGCGGGCGAATATGTCGGATCGCTTGCCAATGAAGGTGAATCGATACGCCTGCAGGACGCCGTGGGTGAAACCGTGTTTGAATTTCGATACGACCCAATCTGGTTTACGTCAGCTGATGGCGGCGGTCGTTCGCTAGAGCCAATCAGTCCCGAAGTCGACCTGGATTTAGAGCGGAGTTGGCATCCAACCGCGGTCGCCGGCGGCACTCCGGGCAAAACGTCGTGGACACTGCCGATCGAGAGTTTCTCCGAAGACGACACGGGACGACTCGTGGTGCGGGCGCGCGCAGAAGCAGGAAACAATTACCGGCTGGAAGGGGCGTCGCGGTTGGACCTGTCGGCCTGGGATCCTCTGACTCCTGCCCGGAGCGGCCCCGAGCAATCACTCCTTGAGTTTAGCATCCCAACTCCCTCGGTAGAGACCCAATACTTCCTACGGGTCAAGCCCGAGTGATGGCATTCCTGAAGGCGGCTATTCCGCCTGCACCCGGTAGAATGCTTGGGGCGGCGTCGATGGAGGAACGTTGATTCTTTGTTCCACGAATTCCCCCTCGCCTACCGCCGGATAGCTGAGGATTCCTTGCGCGGGATGCCATTCTTTGAGGTCGATGCTGCGCTCAATGCGGTACGCGCGGCTGGGGGCGATGCCGAAACGCAATGTCACGTTGCCGTCCGCATCATACTGAGCGTCATGAATCCGCAATACGCTTGAGGAAAGCGTCGGATCAGTTCCGGCCGCGAGTTCATCTCCGTTGGATTGGCCATCTTGGTCCGAGTCATCTGCGGCTCCGGGAGTGAGGTTGTTAAAGTAATACCGCTCCCAATCGTCGGGCAGACCATCGGAGTCGGTATCGTCGGGGCCGACTAGGGTGCCATCGAGTTCCAGGTGAGGAGGAGCCGACAACACATTTTCGCGAGTCGCCCATGATGGATAGGCGCCCGTACCTCCTCCTCCGGCTTGGGCCGAGGGAGACAACGACGTGATAAACAGCCGCAGTCGGCCGGAGTCTAAGGCTCGCTGCAAGTAACCGACTATGAGAGGATCGGTCAGATCGAGTTGGAACGTAAAGGCGGCGTCAACCGGGACTAGTTCACCGGGCGGAGTATTGGTCGTGAGCCCGATGGCCCAGGGGCGAACTTCGAACGGGGCGTTGGTCCACTGCGAGTTGTGTTGCCCGACATTGTTGGCCACATCGAGCAGTTGACCATCAGGGCCAAACATCGCGGCAAAGGCGTTGCGAGTGCCGATCGAGATGTTGCCAGAATTGATCGGATTGAGCGGACCGAAGGGAGACGACTCAGCAAACGAGGAATCGGTAAACCCATTTCGAAACGCGGCGCCATAGAGCTCAGCCGGTCTCCCCGTATCTAAATCGGGTGTGTATCCGGCAAGATTGGTGTCGTAAGTATGGAAGGAATCGAACGTGGGATCGTAGTAGAACGCGTTATCCGCGGCGATCGTAACCGTCAACCGAGCGCGACGAATCAAGTAGTTGGCCGGACCCGCGTTGGTCGCCACCAGTGCCGCGGTGTCCCAGCCCGTCAAGAATTGGCCGTCGCGTGAATCGAAGCGAGGATCGAACGAAGCGAAGGTTGGCGCCGACTGCCGGTCCCCGAGGAAATCCCCATACGCATAAACCCAGCGATCCATTGAGGGTGCTGCCGGCGAGAGCTTGAATTCTCCGGCAATTGCCTGGGTCAGCGCCATCACCACGAGACCACCGGAAAACCCGGCAGTCCAGGAAAGCAACGCGCACCAAGATCGGATTCGGCTGACCATATCCGAAGTTACCTGACGGGATGGCGCTTTCCAATTCCGACCTCGATCACTCAGGAAACTTTTGTCCTGGCCAGGTCCAGGCCATCTGCAGTCAGCGCCCAGTCGTGTGATGGCGTCGGTACCGTGAAGCGAACAGCACGGCGAAGCCGCCCATACCTAAAAGCGCCCAAGTGGATGGTTCCGGGACCAACTGCGTATCGAGTGTCATCGCATCGAAGCTCAGACTCGGTTCCGCGGCATTGAACGTGATCGAAAAGGTGCCGACGTTAAGGGAAGACAGATCCCACTCCCAGGCGGAGGAGACGAAAAATCCTTGAGGTCCACCGCCACCCCCGAAAGGAGACCGATCAAGTTCCACCCGGTCGGCGGGCAGGGAGCCGCCCTCAAAACCGTAATTGAGTCGGATACTGTCATAGGCCAGCTCGGTGCCGATGGTCCGTGTTTGGAGCACCACCGTCCTAACCGGAAGGGAGCTCGAATAGTTCACCGTGAACGCGCTGGCGTTCTGCATGTTGTAAATGTTGCCCGCCGCACCGCCCGTGATGATCGCCCCGGGCGCTGTTTGGGTGAGCATCGCATTGATGCCAGTGCCAAAATTGGGGAGATTCCCGATCGAACCAAAGGGTATTGTAAAATCCTCCCAATAACCCGCCTGAGCGCCGGGTTCACCTCGGAAGGTCGGAACGTAAAAATTATTGGTGCCGGCGTGGAGTGAACCAAGGACCCCCAGTCCGAGCAATCCACCGCCAAGAAGCGTTAGAACGTTCATGAGTCAGGGACTTTGCCAGTAAATTCCCGTTCCGCCAAGAATCAGGATCACAATTACCGCTAAGGCCGCTAAGGCGCTTGCCCCCCGGCGAGAACCGTCAGTTGAAAAACGGTCCCGTAATTACCGCTACCGCCGTTCAGGGACGCGCTGTAGTACACATTGGGACTGCCTCGAGTGAGACGCGAACGGGAACGAACTCCGTCACCGAACCCACCGATAAACTGGTGCAGTAGCTGATATTCACTGCCGTCCCGGCTGAGCTGGAACACCGCTCCCAAGCCGGCGGTTCCACCCGCGAATGAGGTCCCCAAAAGCGAGCCGCCGGTTCCCTCGGTTAATCCCGCGCTCGGCTGTCGTGCATCGTCCACCAGCGTTCCAAACTGATGAAGGATGGCGAAGGCGCTGCCGTCGGTCGCGATTCGAAAAACCCCGCCGCCACCTACCGTGCCACCGAGCGTGCAGGTTCCGTACAGGAGCCCGTCGGCCGCCTCCAACAACGTGCCTTCAGGCTGCATGACCCCGCCCGCCACCAGACCCAGACTCTTCACGACACTCAGTTGTCCACCGGGTTCGAGGCGAAACACCGTTCCATTGTTCTTCGACCCACCCATTTTCGTAGTGCCGTAAAACGCTCCGCTAGCCAACTGAATCAGTCCGCCTACCGGCCGGCGTGGATCGTCCGGTTGGCCGCGAAAAAATCCCGTCACGATGGAGTAGCCTTGCCCGTCTTTGCCGATCTTGAAGACGCCTCCCAACCCGTGCCCGCCACCGCCCGTCGCGGTTCCGTAGATTTGGCCGTCTTGAGCCTCAATCAATTCCGACTGGGGGTTCCGGCAATCATTGCTGCTAGCGAAGTGGTGCAACACCTGGAAAGCAGTGCCGTCTCGCTCGACTCGAAACACGGTGCCGGAATCGTTGGCGCCGCCGCGGAAGGTGGTGCCGTAAAGCATGCCGTCTCGTCCCGCGATGACTCCTCCCGTGGGTTCCGCGCCGTCCCTGGTCCGGTCGAACGCATGAAGCATCGCGTAGTCGGATCCGTTGGTACGGATTCGATAAATCGAACCGCCGCCGCCCGGGCCGCGATTCACGGTGCACCCGTAGAGAAATCCGTCGTTCGCCAACGTGACCACACCCCAGCCATTGACGCCGTCGACATTGGTGGGACCAAACGAATGCAGGACCAGGAGCTTCGCCGCCACTGGCACCAACGCATTGGTTACCTTCGGCACGACGCCGTTCGTCGCGGCGGGTGTCGCGGCCGGCGGCAAAACGGGGCGGGTCCGAAACGCCCAGAACGCCAACACGGCTGCCAAGACTACTGCTCCCGCCAGACCCGCCAGTCGGAGGTAAGAACGGGATGGGAAGTTGGTTCGGCGAGGTGGACACGGATCGTCGAGCAACAGTCGATAAACCTCCACCGTGGCTTGAATGTTTTTGAGCGCCGGCTTGCTCAACTGCACCAGCGCATGCTCCACCTTGTTCTCAATCTGCTCGTATACCGCCCGCGAAACACAAATGCCGCCCGGTTCCGCCAGCGGCTCGATGCGAGCAGCGATGTTCACGCCGTCACCGAACACATCATTCTCTCGGCGAACTACGTCCCCCAAATGAATGCCAATGCGAATAAGCACCCGTCGCTCGGGGGAGCGCGACTGATTGCGCTGACGCATCAAGTGCTGGATCTCTAGAGCGCATTGAACCGCCGCTAAGGCACTCGCGAACTCGACGAGGAAGCCATCTCCCGTGGACTTGATCTCGTTTCCTTGGTGTTTGGGAAACACGGAACGCAATACCTCTCGATGTTCCTCCAACAGCTCCAAGGCGAGCGCTTCGTTCCTTTGAGACAGCGCGCTGTAACCCACCATGTCGGTGAACATGATCGCTGCCAGCCTGCGATGTTCGGTTGAATGGGGAGGCATGAGTCGGCGAGTCGGGAAAGGCTCTGACAAAGCGGGCGCGGAAACAAGGCGTTCAGGATTCCGGTGTGGGAACGTTCACCAGAACCGCCGGCGGCGCTTTAATAAACCGTTTTCCCGATAAGCCCTTTTCAGGATCTCCTCGTTCGCGTCGGTTGAAGTTTGCTGATGGTGGACACCCTCGTTCCAATTCATGGCCAGGTATCATCAGTTTCGTCAGTCGGCGAAGGGGGCAACTGTCGCTCGGCGTCGGGGTCAAGACGCCGAATGATTCTCCGAAATAGTTTCCGATCAGAGAGCGCGGCCGGATCCGAGCACTCCCGATAACGGCGGATCAGGGCTGGAATCGCGCTACGAGCACGCTCGCCCTGCAAGCCCAGCAGGAGGACCTCCATCCGAAATCCGGTGAGCTCGTTCGTCGAGTTCACCTGCCGCATCAACGCAGCGGTCAAGCGCGGATCCTCGCACCCCATCCTGCCCAAGGCGCCCAGGACATGATAACTCAGCACGCCCCGTTCGACCGCCGAGACGAGGGCAGGAATCGCGGATGAGGCCGCTTCCAGCCCCAGTACCAAAGCAGCCCTATCCCGAATTGCTGGAGTCCCGGAAGAAACCGCCTCGGCGAGCAGGGCGATTCCCGGCGGACCGGTTTGGGCAATGGACCATGCGACCGGGAGGTCTGAATCAACGTTGAAGAGAATATTGCTAAGTACTGGCAAAGCGGGGACGGCGTTAGTCCCGAGGATCTCAAATCCCTCAAGCGCAGCGATGCGGAGGCGGGCCGACGGCGGCAGGCCGGAGGTCCCGGGATAAATCCGTTCTCCCCAAGCTCGCGGCAGACGGCCGGCAACCCAAGCGCGCCGTCGATCCCAAACAGAGGGTTTCGCAACCAACCAGTTCAGGAATGTCGGAAGTGCATTGGTGCCCAGAGCGCGAATGGCGCGGTATTTTTGTGGCTCCGGCGATTCAGGCTGGAACTGTTGGGATGCCGTTGTCGTCGGCGGGTCTTCGATCAACTTGTACCACAGCTCGTCGTGGATATGTCCGTAGAGATCGTTGGGTATCCAAAGGAAGTCAGGGTCTTGGTTGACGAGCCATTGGGACAGGGTCTTGCCTTCCGATCGGGGCTCGGCCAGCCGCAAACCGATCACGATTCCGGCGATCAGAATTAAGCCGAGCCCGAGCCCCAGAACTCTTAACTTCGTGGAAGTGGAGGGGCAACGATGTTCCAGAAAACGAACCGAAGATCCGTGCCCGGATAAATGGTTTCGATGGCGGTGATTTTGGCGCAAAGGTTGGAGAATCCCATCGTGTCCAGCGTCGGCAAGTGATGGAGACCGACCGTGAACGATTTATTCACGAAGTCGAAGTCAAGATCGGCGGCGCTTCGGCCGGTCGCACACCCAATCTGCCACAATCTAGTCGGGAGCACCGGAACGTCGGGCAACGGTGCAGATTGGACTTTCGTCGGGCACCCTTGCACGCTCGCGACGTGGCCGGATTTACGGAGTTGCTCGAGGCGACGATCGCGCACCTGGAGGCACTGAAGACGCAGGGTGTCCGCAGTGTCAACGTCAGCGCCGGAACATTGGCGGGCCTGGCTGCGAAGCTGGCGCCCGATCGTGGTCGTAATCCTCACCATGTCTCTAGGCAGCTCGCGTCGGCGCCTGCTTCCATCTTGAGTTTACCTGCAGTAACGCCGGCCACGCCTTCAGGACCGCTGCCCGCCGCGGTGGCGGCCCGTTGGAACCGTTCGACTAATTTTCCCCCGATGCCTGTTTCGAAATCCGTCCCGCCCGCGGTGGCGTTGCCGCCGCTTCCGTCCAAACTCGATCCGGTCGCGCAAGTCGCTGCCTTGGACGACCTGCGTCGCCGCACCCTCGCTTGCGTGAAATGCCCGAACCTGGTCACGTCGCGAAACACGGTGGTCTTTGGGGTAGGCGACCCGTACGCCCAATTAATGTTCGTCGGGGAAGCGCCCGGAGCCGATGAAGATGCCCAAGGAGAACCCTTCGTGGGCAAGGCCGGCGAGTTGCTGACGCGTATCATTGCGGCGATGGGCTTGACGCGTTCGCAAGTCTATATCGCCAACATTTTGAAGTGTCGGCCGGACACGCCCGGACAAACCGCGGGCAATCGCAAACCAACGCCGGACGAAATGGGGACCTGCCTGCCGTGGCTCCAGGAACAGATCAACCTGATTCAGCCCGGAGTCATGGTGGCGTTGGGCGCAACGGCCGTGGAAGGACTACTGGGGAAGACGATTGGCATCACCAAACTGCGCGGCCAATGGCAGACCTACCGAGGCATTCCGTTGATGCCGACCTATCACCCCGCGTACCTGTTGCGAAATCAGGCACCCGCGGAAAAGCGAAAGGTGTGGGAAGACATGATGGCGGTGATGCAAAAACTGGCGATGCCGATTTCCGAGAAGCAGAAGGGATATTTTCTGGGGAAGTAGGCGAGCAGGACCGGAGCCTTGGGCACCGACCCTTGAGCCGGAGCTTGCGGTGCCAATCATCGGAATCGTCACGCGGTAGGCGCGGAGCCATCGCGAAAAAGAAAGCGAATCTCGGGTGGGAATTGGGACTCTCCGTTCGGTGACTCCCAGGAGCTCTCGCCGATCTCGTTGGAAGTGGCGTCCTTTTCTCCTCTGCGTGCGATCCGCAGTGGATCGTGCTGAGAGCCGTTTCCGTTGAACCCGGGATTGACAACGAGACCTAATCGGGCCGACAGATAGGAACGTTGAACGTTCCCCGCCCATTACCGAACGCTCTGGGCATCCGGCCGTCCCGCGGCTTCTCGTTAATCGAGTTGCTGGTGGTCGTCGGAATCTTGGCGTTGTTGGTGGGAATCTTCCTGCCGGTGCTCACTCGCGTCCGCTCACGGGCGACTGGGATTACCTGCATGAACCACGTGCGTCAGCTCCAAACGGCGCTGCTGATGTACGCGCAAGACAACCGGGATCGGCTGGTGATCAATTTGGATACGGGGCGGCCGTATCGGATTCGCGGGCTGAATTTGAATCAGAATTGGGTTAACAACGCGCTCA
>DLVS01000572.1 GCA_003445095.1 Verrucomicrobiales bacterium | reverse complement strand
GGGCCGGGGGGGGTGGGGGGGGGGAGAGCGGGGGGCCAAGGCCAGGGAGCGGGCGGCCGGGGGCGAGGCGCGCGCGGTCCCCGGGGGGGGGGCGGGCGGGCGCGCCAACGGGGGCGCGCATGTGGGGCCCCGGGCCGGGGGGCCGCCGTGGAGCGGGCCCTTGAGCGCGCCGATCGCCGCGACGATCGCCGAGACGGCGTCGGAGCCGGTCGAGGTGACGACGCGCGCGGCGAAGGTCGAGGCGTTCATGCCGTGGTCGGCGTGGAGGACATAGCACATGTCCATCGTGTTGACCTTTTCCTCGGACGGCTTCTCCCTGTCGATCATGTACAGGAAGTTCGCCGCCTCACCGAGGGAGGCATCGGGATGCACCAGCGGCTTGCCCTGGCGGGCGCGGTGGAAGTAGGCCGTCACCACCGGGATCTGCGCGATCAGGCGGAGCGCCTTGCGGCGCTGGGCGTCCATCGTGTCGTCGTCCGCCACGGTGTCGTAGCAGCCGAGGGCGCTGACCCCGGTGCGGATGGCGTGCATCGGCGGGCAGTCGGCCGGCAGCTTGACCAGAAGGTCGATGACGCCCTGGGGCAGTTCGCGGTAGCCGGCCAGCACGGTCTTGAGCTCGGCCAGTTCCTTGGCGTTGGGAAGATGATTGTGGTGCAGGAGGTACACGACCTCCTCGTAGCTGACCTTACCGGCGAGCTCATTGATGTCGTACCCACAGTAGATCAACTGGCCAATGTCACCGCGGACATCACTGAGACGGCTGTGGGCCGCCACGATTCCTTCTAGGCCTTTGGCAACGGCAGAAGGAGGCGCGACAAGATCGGGTTTAGGGGCAAGGGTGCTCATTGAAAGATCACAGGCAACGGGCTTGAAGCCTGCTCAAGTCTCTTCCCAGACGTCGAGGCGTCAACGGATTTCCCAGCTTTTGGCCGATCTGGGACTTTTTTCTCTCTCCATGACCCATCAAACGGTAGGGATGGCGCGCTGCGCCGTCCCCGGCCCGGGCGGAGCTCCGGGCTGGCCTTCCGCAGTGACGCGTCGAATTCATCCATCGCGTTGTTGCGAAAGGCCGCGCCTTTGCGCGAGGCCGCCGTAGCGCGGCAGCCCCACCCGGGGTCTTTGCCGCAGAGTGCGGCAGCCCCTTGGAGGTCGTGGCTCTCCCAGCGCCGGCTTCAACGCGACGGTTCGCCAGTTGGATTGACGCCCGAGACCGACCGTTGGCGGTCGCTAGGATCCCGGAACAGGTCCGCTGACTACCAAGTCACCACCGAGTCGGCCTCAAAGATTTTGCTAACAGTTCCGGCGTAATCGGGTTCTGCCGCGACCCAATCAGCCACTTCCACCTGCGCCCCCGGCTGGGCCTGTAGGGCCTTGATCAGCTCCTGAGCGAATTCGTCCGGCGGAGAGACCACAATATGAAGCTGTCGGTGAGCCATGGTTAGAAACGCATCACGTACGTGGCGGCCGACGTCAGTGTCACCAGTTCGGCGTCGGAAATTTCGGCATACTTCACAGGCGATTCGCCAACCTCCGTCAGCTCGTGAGCGCCCCGTTGCACGTAAATCGGTCGCGGGAACTCTCCCACGATCGGCAAATACCGAGTGAAGTTGTCTTCGTCGATCAAGTCATCGGTGAATTCGCTCACCGCTCGGACTGCCGGTCCTCGCAAATAGAGAGTGACTTCGGCCTTTTTCCAGGTGCCGACCCCTGCGGCGATTCGCACCGCCTCGGCCGGCCGAGCGCTCGTGCGCGGATCGCTGGTCACCAGAACAAGAAGTTTGGGTTGCATCGGTCAGTTGAAACTGATGAATCGATCCGTACCCGCGACCAGGTCGCTGACCACAGTTAGCCCCGCGAACGCCGCCGTGTCATCGACTGGGAGGTTACGTCGGTGGGCTCCGTAAGCGCACGCGTACAACTTCAGCCCCTGCGCCTTCAGCGCTTGAAACTCGGGTTGGCCTACGCCTGGAACCGCGTCGTCGATACAGTATGCATAAACGTCACACCCGGCCGAAAGCGCCGCCGCGGCCAGCCGGACCCCATGCTGGAACGAGGCACTCCCCGGTCGGGAAGAAATCAAGATCCCTAGTTTCTTACCCTGCGGCGACATGCGATTGGGAATAGCGAGTTTGCCCGCCAGAACCAAGCTTGCGATTCGCGTGTTCTCAAATGGCCGCGCAAATCCAATCGATGGATGCGGCACTCTAGCTCACATGGATTCCAGAGTGCGGCCCTTCGTTTCCTTAACGCTGCGCCAAACAAACCCGAACGACAGAATGGCAAACAGCGCATAGATGCCGTAGGCCGCCCAAAGTCCGATCCCTTGCAGTAACGGAGGGAACGTCGTGGAGACGATGAAATTGGCCACCCATTGGATGGCGGCGCACAAGGACAGCGCGGCGGCTCGGATTTGGTTGTTAAACATCTCCCCGAGCAACACCCACACCACGGGCCCCCAGGAGCAGCCGAAGAAGAAGACGTAGGTGTTGGCGGCAACCAGGGCAGTGTGGCCAGCCCCGGACGTGAGGTGGGGCGCGCCGTCTGGCCCGACCGAGGCAGATCCAAAACACCAAGCCATCGTCACGAGACTGACTGCCATTCCAGCCGAGCCAAACAGGAGCAACGGACGCCGCCCCCAGCGATCGATCAACGCGATCGCGACCAGTGTTGTGCCAATGTTGATCGCGCCGGTAATCATGGAAACGTAGAGAGCCTTCTCCTCCCCGAACCCCACCGATTCCCACAGCACGCTGCTGTAGTAGAAGATTACGTTGATGCCGACGAACTGTTGAAAGATCGAAAGCGCCATCCCAACCCACACAATCGGCAGCAATCCTGTAGCGGCGCTGCGAAGATCCGAGAATCGGGGTGGATGTTCCTTACGGAGCGTCTTGCGGATCTCGCCGAGCGTTGCCTTCGCGCCCGAACCGAGAATTCTCTCCAGAATTGACTGCGCTTCCTCGTGACGGCCGGTCCGCACCAAGTACCGCGGGGATTCCGGAATCAGCATGGCGCCGATTCCGTAGAGCAACGCGGCGGGGATCTCGGCCCAGAACATCCATCGCCAGGCGGTGGCGCCCAGCCACCATGGGCTCGACGCCGAGCCTGCCTGTCGCACGATCACATAGTTGGTCATCAGCGCAACGAAGATTCCGATAACTATGGCCAACTGCTGCAGTGAACCGAGTCGGCCGCGAAATTCGGGCGGGGCGACTTCCGCGATGTACGAGGGAGCGACGGCGCTGGCGAGTCCGACTCCAATGCCGCCGAGGACGCGCCAGAAGATGAAATCCCAAATGGTGATCGGCAGCCCCGAGCCAATGGCGCTGATCGTGAATAGGATCGCGGCAATGAGCATCGCCCTGATGCGTCCGTAACGGTCCGAGACCGCACCTGCGAGCAAGGCCCCTACGGCCGATCCGACCAACGCCAGCGACACCGAAAGGCCCACGAGCACCGGTCCGGCTTGGAAGTGTTGGCGGAGCGCGCTAATCGCTCCATTGATACAAGCCGTGTCGAAGCCGAAGAGGAATCCGCCAAGCGCGGCCACGGTGGCGATGAGTACGACGAAGCGGACGTTGGCAACTTGGGGCACCCTGGAAGGGTTTCAGTGACGGGTGGTCCCAGGCAACTCCGAGTTTTGGGTGGGCAGCCGTTCATCGGTTCATCCGGAGTCCAACCTCCCGCCGCCTGAAGGCGGCTAAGGCCTGGACTCCGGATCGAATACCATCGACACAGTTTTCCGTTTCACCACTTCTACATGTTTGAGGCTTGACAGTAACTAGGTGGTTTCGACGACGCCGTCATACCCGTTATGAGCCCTTACAGCCAGCAATCCTCTCAAGGTTCGTCTTCGATTCTTGGTCGTGCGCGACAGTTGGGACTAGCAATTGGCCTTTCCGTTGGCGGGATGCTCCAGGCCACACATTACTATGTTTCGACCACTCAGACCCCAGGTTCTGGTACCTCATTGAGTCCGTTGACGCTCACCCAAGCGTTGA
>DLVS01000087.1 GCA_003445095.1 Verrucomicrobiales bacterium | reverse complement strand
GCCGTCGATTCGGACCGAGTCACCCTGTTTGTGCACCGAGTTGGAGTGAATCCGCATCTCCGCACTTCGGGCCGGGTGCTCAATCGAGACATGGATCCGCTGCCGCTTTCGCTGGACGTCCATTTGCTCTTCAGCATTTGGACCAACAGTCCGGAAGACGAACTGACGGTGTTGGCGTGGTTGATGCGCGAGCTTCATCTGCATCCCATTCTCGATTCCGCCACTCTAAACAACGACGCGGCCTGGGAGGGAGACGAAGTGGTCCAATTGATTCCCGAGGAACTGAGCACGGAGGACATGATGCGACTCTGGGACGCGCTAACTCCAAGTTACCGACTCAGTGTTAGCTATATCGCGCGAGTAGTACGGATCGATCCGGACACGCTGAATCGCCTTCTGCCGCCGGTGGTCGCGTCCCGGTTCGATTACCAGGAGGCAGTCCGATGAGTCGCCGAGAATTAGTTGATCGGCGGGTATTGGGTGCCGTGCGCTTTGTCAGCCGCGTTACCGGTTTACCGGTGGAAGGTCCGCTGCAAGTGTCCACCACACCCGAGGCCACGGCGCCCGATGAGGCCAATGCCAGATTGGTTAAAGTGCGCCCGAATCGGCAGGGACTACACGTCGTCTTCGCCGCTCCCGGTTTCGAAGACTACTGCCACACCTTTTTGGAAAGTGAGCTCGCGGACGTTACGCCGCCGGCGATCGACGTGCGACTTCGGGTAACGGATCTCTCGGATCGTTTTCTCCCGCGCGACTTTGTCTTCCGCGTGCCGCGCGATCTCGCAGTCGTCACGACGCCATTGGACGTGCCTCTGTATCCGACAGTGCAGGCGAGTCAGGCCGATGGTTGGGCGGTTTTGCGAGTGCGAGTAGAGCGAGAGCTAGCGACACCGGTGGCCGATCCACCGCTGCGAGCGCCGGTGCCCGGGGCGCTCATACGAGTGTTACAGCCCGGGCCGGCGGCGACGCTTTTGGGAAGTGGCGTGACCGAATGGCGGCAGGAAATGTCGGCTCCGCGGGCGAATATTGGGGAGGGACTGGTAGTCGTCGCCAACATTCCCTTGCTGCGTTGGAGCACGACCGCTGGGGGCAGCGTTCTGGACCCCGATCAAGTTGTGCTTTTTGAAGTTCGCTTCGACTCCCTTTTCGATCCGGCCGCGGGGCTGGTGGCCCAACGCGATCGGCGGAACGATCCCATCCCCAACCTGTCCGCCTTGGAATCGTTTGTGGGTCCGGGTGGGCCGGGAGAGCCGATCAAGTCCCGAGCCGTGTCGGGCTCGGGAACGTTTTCGCTGCGGGCGCGCGATCGGCGCCAGGTCACGTACATTTTCAATTCTGATTTAACTGCGGCGCGTCGTGAATGATGAGTGCCCGCGAATTATAGGAGCAATAATACCATGCCAGAATACCTCGCCCCCGGCGTATATGTGGAAGAAACCAGCTTCCGCGCCAAATCCATCGAAGGCGTCGGCACCAGCACGACGGCCTTTGCGGGCCCCACCCGCAAAGGGCCGTTGGCGGAATCCGGCAGCCCGCTCGAATTGTTAACTAGCTTTGGTGATTTCGAACGACTCTACGGTGGACTTGAAGACCTCCAGTTCGGTCCGACGAACCCACCCACCTCGGTGTCCAACTATCTCGCCCACGGAGTTCTCAACTACTTCAACGAAGGTGGTGCGCGCTTGTACGTCGCTCGGGTGGCCAATGGAGCGGCCATTGCGGCCACGAGTAACCTGGGGTCCGGCGCGGGGCTTGATACGGCCGACAGCGTCAGTGTCCGTGCCCGGTTCGGCGGCTCAGGAGGTAATGGGCGGGTGACCTTGGCGGAGGTCGCGACTCCGATCACCGCGAGTCAACTCGACGTTCCGCCTGACGGCAGCCTTCTGCGGGTGAGTGACCCGGCGGCGCGACCGGCGGCGCTGTTGGGCGGTCCGCTGCCGGCGAACTTGTCTGGCCTCGGCTCCGCTACTGTTCGCATCAACCTCAACCTCAATGTCAACGGAACCTCACGCACGATTGGCTTCGCGGGACAGTCGGCCGCGCTTACCGCCACAGCGAATTTGGTAGAGCCGGTGATCATTGGGCCGGCTGACCGGGAATTCCGCTTGCGAGTGAACGGAGAGCTGCAAACGGTGCAACTCCCCGAGATTCCCGCGCCCGGTGTGTCCGCGGCCAATTTTCTGGTAACACTGAACGGGCTGCTCACTGGGATCGGGGTGACCGCAACGTTGGCGACGAATCGCCTAACGCTGACTACCACGCGCCGCGGCTCAACCGCTTCGATCCAGGTCCTGGCAGCACGGCTGGGATTCGCGGAAGGCGCGTCCTCGACCGCGACGGATAGCAATGTGGCGGACTTGGCGGTCGTGGGATTCGCCGAGATTCGGGATCGAGTCGCCGCGCTCAACGCAACACTCCCCGAGCCGGTGCTCGAAGTCATCGAAGTCCCGGGAGGACGTTTCGCCCTGAGGACCCTGCTGGCGGCTTCTACTGCACGCCTGGCAGTCGGTCCAGTGGCCGGGCCCGCTGAGGTCTCGCCTCAGGCGTTGCTCGGTCTACCCGAAGCAGGGCCGCCGGGAGCCAGCGGGGCAGGGGTCGCGGCGTCGTTCTTCCAAAGATCTACGGTTGCTGGCTCTGGCGTCTGGCATGTGCCCGGAAATACTGCCTCCCCGCTTGTGCTCGGGTCCCTCGCGAATCGAAACCTCCATCTCTTGTCCTTCAGTGCGGAGTTTGTGGATGCGGATGGCGCGAGCAGTTTGTACGAAGATTTGGCGCTCGGTCGGGATCACCCCCGCTTCGTCGGCACACTCTTGGCCCAAAATCCCACTGCCCGCGCCGACGCTCTTGCCCAGCCCATTTGGTTCGGGATCGGCAACAACGTCAATCCGTTGGTGCTGCTCACGGCCTTATTCCCTGCCCGTGCAGTGCGAGTTGAAGACGACCGGAGGGTTGTTACTCACTCGCTCACCGGCGGAAACGATGGCGTGGCTCCGGTAGTCGGGGCACCGACTGATCCCGGCACCTACGCGGCGGCGTTTGAGTTACTCCGCGCGCTTGAAGATGTCGCTATCGTGGCCGCACCCGGGCACTCCGACTACCCGGCGGCCGAGGCGATTCGAGCAGCGTTGATCGCCCATGCGGAGAGGCCCCGAGCCTATCGCATCGCGGTTTTGGATCCGCCGCCGCGTCAGTTGCCTGGCGGGGTTCAGGCCTATCGAGCCCAGATCGATTCCCATCGGGCCGCCCTCTACTACCCGTGGGTCACCGTCCCCAATCCGCTGAGCCGTCCAGGACGCGCTGGGCTTCCCAAAGAGATCAACCTTCCTCCGTCGGCGTTCATCTGTGGCATCTACGCGCGCAATGATGTCGAAAAGGGTGTTTCCAAGGCGCCCGCCAACGAAGTTGTCCGCGGAGCCTTGCGCTTCGAACGCGACATTAACTTTGCCCAGAATCAATTGCTCAATCCGCTCGGAGTAAACTGCCTGCGGTATTTCCCCGGTCGCGGCTATCGAGTCTGGGGCGCTCGCACGGCCAGCTCCGATCCAGAATGGAAATACGTCAATGTT
>DLVS01000455.1 GCA_003445095.1 Verrucomicrobiales bacterium | reverse complement strand
ACCCTCTTGACAACCCTTAAGGCCCCCGACCTCCAACAAAACGCCGGTGAAGATGCCAGCCGACGCCGGCGCTGGCGGCCGCGCCACCCGCTCGTGGTCGCGCAGATCGCCCTGTCGCTCGCCCTCGTCATCGGTG
Source organism: Verrucomicrobiales bacterium (assembly GCA_003445095.1). Taxonomy (GTDB): domain Bacteria; phylum Verrucomicrobiota; class Verrucomicrobiia; order Limisphaerales; family UBA9464; genus UBA9464. Next base: position 3,054 of record DLVS01000455.1, on the reverse strand, counting down.
CCGGCCTCTTTGCGCGGTGGGTTGGCCGTTCACTGGGCACCGACACCGGTATTGATGCGAGTCACACACTCGTCGTCGATTTCGACGCGAGCCTCGGGGGACGTGATCAGACCCAGACCCTCGACATTTTTCGCACCGTCGGCGAGCACCTCGCCAACCTGCCTGGAGTGCAATCCGCCAGCATTGCCGTCTCGACGCCTTATAGCTTCAACGGGAACGATCGGTCTGTGCGCCGAGCTGGAACGCGCCCGGCGGCCGACACTCGTCCGTCCACGGCCGCGGAAGGGCTCGCTTTCCTCGCTCCGTTCAACGGTGTCGGCGCGGATTATTTTGCCGCGGTCGGCCAGCCGCTGCTCCGCGGTCGCTCGTTTACCCGCTTCGAGACCGATCACGTCGGCGCACCCCCGGTTGTCATCATCGACGAAGCCCTCGCCGCCCGGCTCTGGCCCGGCGAGGAGGCACTGGGCCGGCGCCTCGAATGGGTCGGCGGCGATGGGCCGACTGACACCAGTTCGTCCAGCGCTCAGACTATCGAGATCGTCGGCATCGCGCGCTCCCAGCGGGTCGATTCCCTCGAAGGGAAATCTCCCGGCGCGATTTACGTTCCCTTCGCGCAGGGCTTCGAAGCCAAGGTCCACTTCTTCCTCCGATCCGTGAACGCCGGCGAGACCACGCTAACTGGATTGCGCGAGCCGGTGCGGCGCGAACTGCAGGCAGCAGCTCCCGGTGTGCCTCTTTTCAAAGTGCTCACCTTCCGCGAGCACAAGGACACTGCGTTCGTGCCCTGGCTGTTCCAGCGCGTTTCGACGGTCGCGGCCACCATCGGCTCGATGGCCGTGCTCATCGCGATCATTGGACTTTACGGCGCCAAAGCCTACAGCGTTTCCCGGCGCACCCGCGAAATCGGCATCCGTCTCGCGCTCGGCGCGGAGCCATCACGCCTGCGCAACCTGATTCTTCGCGAAGCTCTCGTGTTGAGCCTGGTCGGGATCGCCCTTGGCCTGCTACTCGGTGCCGCCCTCGGCCATTTTCTCGGCAGCGTGATCACTGATTTCGACGGCTTCGACCTCGTCGTGTTCATCACCGCCGCGTTGGCGTTGTTCCTAACCGCGCTCGCCGCCTCCTGGTTCCCGGCCCGCCGCGCTATGAAAGTCCAGCCCATGGTGGCTCTGCGCGCAGAGTGACGAGTGACCTCCCCAGTCATCACTGCTCATGACCGACCTCAAATTCGCCGTCCGCCAGTTGCTCAAGAACCCCGGCTTCACCGTCGTGGCGATGCTGACGCTCGCCCTCGGCATCGGCGCGAACACGGCGGTGTTCAGCGTGGCGAAGGCGGTGCTGTTTCGACCGCTGGGTTTCGAAGGCGCGGATCGGTTGATGTGGCTCCAGATGCTGAATCGGCAGTCCGGCGCCGGAGATGACCGGCTGTCTTGGCGGGAGATTGTGGATATCCGCGAAGGCACCCAAAGCTTCGAGGCGGTGGCCACGTTTGGAACGGGAGGCGTCATTTGGGACCAAGGCGACCGCACTCAGTACGTCTCGCCGCTCCGGGTGACGCCAAATCTCGGCGACGTGCTGCGGGTGCGCCCGGCGCTCGGCCGGATGCTACAGCCGGCGGATGCGCTGGAGTCCGCCGAGGCGGTGGCCATGATCAGTCACGAGCTCTGGCAGACGAGTTTCGCCGGAGCGGCCGACGTGCTTGGGCATTCGGTGCGGTTGGATGGGAAGCCATACACCATCGTCGGCGTTTTGCCGCCGGGTCTGCAGTTTCCGCTGGAACGAGCACCGTCGTTGGGAACCGGAAGCCTCGTGGAAGTCGGCGTGAAAGATTTCTGGCTGCCGATGCCTGACCCGCGCGGCAGTGACCTCACTTCGCGGGAAGCGCGCATGTTCCTCCCGATCGCGCGACTGAAACCAGGCGTGACTCAACAGGCCGCCCAGTCGGAGCTGATCACCTTGGGTCAACGGCTGGCCGCGGATTTTCCCGAAACGAACCGGCATTGGTCCTTCACGCTCACCAGCTTTCGGGATCAGGTGCTCGGGCGCACTCGCCAAGGGATTCCGCTCTTGGCCGTGGCCGTAGCGGCAGTGCTCCTGATCTGCTGCGTCAACCTCGCCAACCTGCTGCTCGCGCGCGGCGTGACGCGCCAGCACGAACTTGCGGTGCGCGCGGCCTTAGGCGCGAGACGCGGCCGGATCATTCGCGCCTTGCTGTGGGAGAGTGTCGTGCTGGCAGTGCTCGGCGGCGGCTTGGGGATCGCCGTCGCGCAGACCGCTCTGCACGGGATCCGCGGGCTCGCTTCGACCAGCGTGCCGTTCATTCGTGACGCCCACGTGGATGGCGCCGCGTTGGCCTTCACGGCCGGCTTGTCGGTACTGACGGCGGCGGTCTTCGGGCTGCTACCAGCCTGGCGGCAATCGCGTGTCGAGGCGGTGGAGTCGCTTCGGGGCGGCGCTCGGACAACCGCGGGACCGCAATTGCGCGCCTGGCAACGGGGCTTGCTCACTGCCCAGATCGCGCTCGTGCTCGCACTCCTCGCGTCAGCGGGTTTGCTGCTGGAAAGTTTCCGCCGGCTGGTAGGGCAAGACCTAGGTTATCAACCTCGCTCGGTGATCGTGCTCGACCTCAGTACGTACAATCTACCCACCAACGATGACGCCAGCCGCTTCTATCGAGAAATTCACGCCGCTTTGGCAGCGCAACCGGGTGTGGAATCCGTGGGCACGATTCAGTCCACGCCCTTAACTGGTCGTTGGACCTTCAACCAGCGGGCTCAAGTATTTGGCCGGTCGCTCGCCATCGAGGATCAGCCGTTGAAAAAAAAAATGCAAATGGTATTTATTGACTCATCCTCTATTCCCTTTACCTCACACCTTCTCCGCTTTGTTTTCTGTTATATCGGAATATCACACGTCTTAACTCAAGTCACTTAACAATCTCTTATTCCTTCTTCTGCTTGAAAAAACAGAGAAAGTATTAAGCAGACAGGATAATAAATGAGCAGTGAACAATGAAGAAGAACGTAGGTACTGTAACGAAGTAGTAACGAAACA
>DLVS01000327.1 GCA_003445095.1 Verrucomicrobiales bacterium | reverse complement strand
TTGAGGAAATCGAGTTTCGCGACTTGGTCGATCGCTGACGCGGGCGGATCGGGCGACACTTGACACAACGCCAGTGCCACCCAATAGGGCCCTCCGCGATTTCCGTTCGGATTTTCCGGCATCAGCGAGCTCAGCCACGGGATCGCCGCGACGGCTGAGGTTCCCGCAACTCGAAAGAAGGTCGGGGCGACTAACTCCGACAAGTCCGCCTTACGGTCCACCGCGTTGGTGATCACCGGAAGGGCGATCGGAACGTGTTCCGGACTGATCGCCGCCAAGGCGACGGCGGCGGTTAGGGGAACGTGTCGGTAGGTATCGATGAGCAGCGATTTTAGCACGGGCACGGCTGGTTCACCCCACCGGCCGAATCGGCTGAGAGAAAAGGCAGCGTTGGCGCGGACCTCACCATCTGGATCGCCCAACGCTTTGATCAACGGGGTGAGGTCTTCGGGAGATGCCATCGGAACGGCGCCGAACTCTTGGGCAGCGTAGAAGCGTTCGGTTTGCTGCGAACTGGAGAGCAACGCGAGGAAGTTGGATCGCGCCGCCATATCGGTGGGATGAATCTTCGCGAGCGCAATCGTAGCTGCCGCGCGTTCGTCCGCTTCAGAGGTCCGATCCCGAAAGTGGATTAAGTCCGGGGTTGCATTGCTTGCCGCCGGGCCGATCTCTCCGAGTGCCCAGAGTACCACCGCGCGGGAGTAGTGGGCTTGCCCGACGTCAGGAACAAATTTCGCCAGACTCGGTGGAAGATTTCGACGGAGACTTCGCACCATCGTCAATTCACCGAAGGACCGGCGCTTCAGTTGGGTGAGTAATGGGGGGACGGCGTGGTTACCGAGCAGACGAAGATCATCCCGCCAATAATTCGATTCGCCCGGCCACGTAGGACTCAACTGGCTGAAGGGAAAGGGGAGGCTTGGACCAGGAGAAATCCTGAACCACAGGATCAGCGCTACTCCCGCGAGCACCAGGACGGTCCCGACGATAGGGTGAATTCGTCGCATCTCCCAATGGCAACTCGGGCGGTCAATTTCGGCCAAACAAATTTCCTCTGAGCGCGGGCCTCGCTCGCGCAAAACTCACTTCTCTCCGAAAGCGATCGGGTAGAAATCCACTTTGGCGCTTAATTCGGGAGTGAGATAGCGATCCGGGTTTTTGATCTGAACCTTGACCTGCAAGGTGCCTTTTTGGCGACTTGCCTCGGGGGCGATCTCAGCCACCACGCCTTCGTAAATTCGATCCAGAAATGCTTCCGGCCTCACTCGGCACCTTTGTCCCAACGAAATCTTCGCGAGCTCCTGTTCGTTGACATCGATCTCAACCTGCAGGTCATTCAAGTCCGCGACGGCCAGTAGCGAAGTACTGGGACCCCGAGTGCCGCCAAAGTTCTGAGGTGTGACCAGTTCATTGGCTTCGGCCAATTTCTCCAGAACCACGCCATTAACTGGAGACTTGATCACGCACCAATCCAGCCATGTTTGAATCACTTGGCGGGATCCTTCTAGTTGTCGCACCTGAGCCTCGGCCGACGCCAAACCGAGCTTGGCATCGTCGAGGGACTTTTCCATTTCGACTCGCAAACGAACCAATTCCTCGGCTCGTTTCAGGTCCAATTTCGCCTTTTCGACGGCTACAGTCGCCACGGCAATCTGCCCATCAATCTCCGCTTGGCGGGCTCGATACTCGGCGTCGTCGAGGATTACGACGACCTGGCCATTCGTGACGACATCTCCTTTTTTTATGCCAATCCATTTCACCAAACCCATAAAGCGTGGGCTCACTTCGATGCGCTCGCGCGCAATGATGTATCCCGACGTCCGCAGTACGAATTCACCGGGGTTGTCGCCGTTGGCTGGATCAGCGGATGTTTTTCCGGCGTCGCCCATCACCGTGGGCCGTGTGGCCAGATTGGTTCCCGCAGCTTTCATCACTAGCTCGCGGCTGGATTTCATGCCCGTGCGGATCGAATCGGATGACCGCGGTACGGCAAAGAACGCGATGATTCCGACAATAACCACGATGCCACCGAACAGCAGCCAAAGCGGACCTCGAGGCCGGCGCTTTTGTTCGGCCGCGATCCGCAAACGTTCGAGGGAGTCGTTGTTCATAAGGACTTGAGGGCGGAGATAACGGGCAATCGGGCGGCGCGCAACGCCGGCAGGAAGCTGCCCACCAAACCGATCACGACCGAAAACAGCAGCCCGAATACGAGCAGATCGGGAGTGACCCGAAATTGAAAGACAGTCTCTGCAAACGATTGGAAATCCATCGTGCCGAAATAAACACCGCGAACTTGGACGTAAAAATTGAGCAACAGGGCAAGTCCGCAACCGACCACTCCGCCGGCGAGGGCCACGAGCGTTCCCTCGAATATAAAGCACAGGACGACCGCGCGCCTCGAATATCCGAGCACGCGCAAGGTACCCACTTCCCGAGTTCGAGCGGCGACGCTGGCGTACATCGTGTTCATTGCGGCAAAGATGGCGCCGATCGACATGGCCACGCCGAGGATTCCCCCGAGGATCTTGAATGGTTTGGCCGTCATCGTCTGCTTGGAGTAATAGTCCACCTCGCGCTCCGCGCGCAATGCGAGGCGCTTGTCCCTTTCGATGTGGGCGATGAGATTGGTGGTCTGGGCGGGATCACGTGGGCGAAGGAGGATGCTCGAGTATTGCTCCCGATCGAACAACGCCCGTGCCTCATCCGCGTCCATCCAGGCTTCGGAGTCGAAGGCACTGCCTTGGCCATCAAAGATGCCCACCACCGTGAGGCGGTCGGGCCCGGCCTTAAAAGTTCCGCCCACTTCGAAACCCGTGAAACGTTGTGCCAGGCGGGACGAGACGACGACTTCGCGTTGTCCGGGGCGGAACCACCGACCCTCGACCAACTGGACTTGCGGCCGGAGTTCCATCCCCCGAGGAGTGACGCCGCGAATCAGTGTGTTGGCTTCCCCGGCGTCCCCGCGCCGCGCCGCGTTCACGATCATGACCAGCTCAGCGGAAACGATCGGGTGACCTTGTTCGTTGCGGGCGATTTCGGGGAAGTCGCGCAATGTCCGAAACTGTTCGCGAGTTACTAGGCTACCGGACTCTGCCTGGGACCCTTTGCGGACCACGAGGATGTTGCGGGGATCTCCGGTGTTGGCACTGCTGGCTTCGATGCCGCGCGCGAGGGCTCGGAGAAGGACAAAAACTCCCACCACGGCGGCGATTCCCAAGATCGTAAAAGCGGTGGTCCGCCAACGCACGATGACGTTGCGGAAGTTGTATCTTAAGGGAAGCCCACCCCGCCTCATCGTCGAGACGACGAGCCATCCCACCGCGAGAAGCGCGGCCCCGGAGATTCCGAGTGCAGCGAGGGCTAGGGGGTTGGTCGGCATCGGCTCAATCCAAGGTCTTCAACCCATCGACGACGCTCGTGTGGGCGACGGCGTAGGACGGTGGGATGGCCGCGATGATTCCCAAGGCGGCGGCGACGGCCGCGCCCCAGGCGATGATTCGCGGAGTGACTTCGAAATAGACCAAGAACCCGTTCGTCATTTTTTGCAGGTCCGCAAAGGTCCATAAGGCCCACGCTCCGCCAATGCCCACCAACGCTCCCATGACGGCTAGCCCAAAACTCTCCGCCAAAATGAACCCGAAGAGTTCGCGCCGTTGAAAGCCGAGCGCCTTCAGTACCGCCAGTTCCCGGAAGCGCTCGCGGATGGCCATGCTCATCGTGCTGATCGTCACCAGCATTAGTGTGAAAACGACCACGGCGCTGATGGAGAGCGTGAGGACCTTCACATTGCCGAGCATACTGATGAAGCCCATTTGAAATGCGCGCTCGGATTCAGCCCGTACTTCCGCCGAGGTGTTGGCGAAGGCGGCATTGATGCGGGCGATCACATCGTTCGAAACCTGGGCCGACGCCACGCGCAGAAACCAAGTCCCCACCGTTCCGGGATCGCCGGTTAACTCGTCCAGGAGCTTATGGTGAAAGAATACGCCGCGATCATCCACCGTTCCTTCGAAGACGGCCGCGATTTTAAGGTCGAGATCCACCGGATAAAACGTGCCCGTGAAGACCATGCGATCGCCCACTTTGAGCCCGTAACGCTTCATGGTGTCGGCTCCGACAAAACAGGACGTCCGCTCCTTGATGAAATCATCGTAGTTCCCGTCGGCGACCCGACCCTCGACGATGAGATTGCGAAAACGGACCGGATCCACAGCGAATTGAGCGAAACTCGTGACGGTCTCATCGCGAAAATTGCCGCCGAAAAAAGTGAAGGGTGAGACGGTGACGACACCCGGGATTTTCTCGATGATCGGGAGTTGTTTAGCGGGCAAAGGTTGCGCCAAAGACACTTTGTTCCGGGCGATGATTCGCAGGGACGCCGCTTCGGACTCCGGGGGTACGGTGAGTTCGCGTTGAAGCGTCAGCAACGTGACCAGCAAAGCGCAGCTACTGGCGACGCTAAACACCGTCAGCAGTGCGCGCCGGCGGTTCCTGACGGCATTTTTGGCAATGAACGTGGCGATGTTCATGACGCGTTAGGCGACGATCTCACCTTTTTCCAAATGCAGTTCTCGCGTTCCAAAAACGGCAGCCTTCGGATCGTGCGTGACCATGATCACCGTTTTTCCCGCATCCCGGCTCAAGCCTTGCAAGATGGTCAAGACGTCGTTGGCCGATTTGGCGTCCAGATTGCCGGTGGGCTCGTCAGCGACCAGCAGGGCTGGATCCGTAACGAGAGCCCGCGCGATGGCGACCCGCTGCTGTTGGCCGCCCGACAGTTGATCGGGTCGATGATTCCCGCGATCGCGCAAGCCAACCAGATCGAGCGCGATTTCGACTTGCTGCCGGCGTTGACGTCGGTTCAGCGCCGTCAGGAGCAGCGGCAGTTCAATGTTTTCGGCGGCGGTGAGCACCGGGATCAGATTGAAAGACTGAAAGACGAAGCCGACGTTTTGGTTCCGCCAATCCGCAAGATCCGATTCATTCAGGTTAGCCACGTTGATTCCTTGAACGAGCACGGAGCCGGTCGAAGCGCGATCAATTCCCGCGATGATGTGGAGCAAAGTCGATTTTCCGGATCCGGAAGGTCCCATCAACACGACGAACTCGCCGCTCTGAATATCGAGCGAGACGCGGTTGAGGGCGGTGACGTTGATCTCGCCCTGCTGGTAGATTTTGGAAAGGTCGCGGATCGCGACCATCGGCTCCCCCATACTGCCGCCGACTCTTAAGCCAAGGTGCCGAATGGTCAAAGCTCAAAGGCCAGCGCGGCCGGGAAGCCGCGGATGAACGCATCTCTCAGAGTTTGACTCACCCGAGGGCTGAGGCGGTCACGCGGCCTTGTTCCTACTCGGCACGGGCAAGGAAGCTTCATCGTGACAGAATTGGATCTGTTCAGTCTCGCCGCGCGCCAGTCGATCGCTGGAGTTTGCGGTAGAATATCCGCGGCCGTAGGTGCGGCCGGTGAATTCCCCAGCTTCATCGGGCGCTTGGTTACCCCAAATGGTCCAACCGGCGTGCTTCGTCCGCGCAAAAAGCTCAAGGTACGGACCCCAGGAACAGGCTTCGATGACCGGATAAAGCTCGTCCGGCTTGCGCGAGTGTTGTCGCTTACGCGTGCCGATGAAATTCACCTGCCGGCGGCCTGGCGGCAACGTGCGGACGCCCTTGCCGCGAACTCCGAAGAGAACCAACTCGGTGACATTTCGAAAATAGAACCCGACTCCGCGCCCGTCGCTTCCGCCGTCCTTCCGAATCTTATGCCACACGATGTTGGACTTGTAGCGAAATCCCCAAGCCCGCATTACGCGCAGGCCATCTTCGAGAAGTGCATTCGGCACCCAAAGGTAAAGATGCGAACGTTCGGCGGCGATCAGGGGAACGGGCAATTCAAGGATCTCCTGAAGCGACATCGTTCCATAGCGCGCGAGGCGTTTGTGTTCGGGCGCCATCTTGCCCGTGCGGTTTTGGAACTGCCATGGCGGGTCAGCCAGGATTGTTCCGAACGTGCCCTGGAGGGACGATGTGATGTTGGCCGAGGCGGAACGGGTGGGGAATTTCATGGCTCGCGGATCATAGATCCTCGCGGAAGAGCTGGCCAGTGATTCCGAAGACCAGGATCGGGCAACCACCGCCGCCGCCCCCTTCGATTCTTGGCAGCAGCTTGCCAATATGCGTGGTCGAATTGCCGTAAGAGGATCCCTTTTGGAGCCGATTGAAGATCGCTTGCAATTCGTCGCA
>DLVS01000790.1 GCA_003445095.1 Verrucomicrobiales bacterium | reverse complement strand
CAATAGAGTCCGTTGAGATAGAGGTGAAAGAATCCACCCCGAGCAGACGGCTGGCCGAGTTCGCGATAGGAATCGCGCATGAACTCGTCGCGCAAAAGCTCCCCTCGGCGCCGCTCTTCCGCGCTCCAGTGTAGCCAACTGTTGTTACAACCGGCGCGGAGCACCAACGACTCGAGTCGTTTGGGCCCGTCGTGGCCGAACAGCGGGTAATTCAAGGAGGCAGCCCCGTAGCGTTCCCGAAACTCGAGGCGAAAGGAATGCTTCGGGCTTTCCTCGGGGCGGCGGCTCCAGCCCCCTTGAATTCGCACCCCACAGTTAACGTGAACGCCTTTGGTGCCATCGGGAAGGATGAGTTCCAAAGAGGCAGGGCGCTCCCACGCGGAACCGCTTTCAAGGGGATTCGAATAGATTCCAGTAGCAGGATTGAAAAGATCCGCGGGATCGAGCACCAGCGACAAAGTGGGGATGGCGACCAGACTCTGGTCCAGACGTTCTCGATATCGGGGATCTTGAGCGATCTCGGGATCCATGGCGTAGTCGGCGACGACGGGTTCGCCCTCGCGTTCACCCCACGTTGCTGGAAACCCCGCGCCGGTTTGACCGACCACTTGCCGCGGAAAGATAAACGTGTGGGTATCCACGTCCGTGGGACGAAAGTTCTCCTTAAAAGCGGCTGCCCGGAGCGTCGTGGTCTTACGAATATGAATTGGTTCTACGTAACGGGTGCCGTGTCCCGGTTTAGGCACCGAACCATCGGTCGTGAACAGAATCTCCGCGTCTGGTGTGGCGGAGGTGATGATCACCTCCACGGGTTCGGAGAAGAATCCGCGGCGGGCGCTGAACTTGGTGTCCGCCACGCGGCCCGCCATCTCCACTCCGTTGGGTCGGCCCGGCGTCGGAGCGACGAAGTAGGCGTACTGGCGAATCTCTTGAGTCGGCGCGGCGTCACCGAAGGGTGAGAACCAACCAGCGCGGAGACCAAACGACAAATCGCCGTCCATCGGTGGGTACTTGGGAAGGTACTCGTGAGCCACCGTCCTTCCATCTGGCTTGATGAGCGCCAAGTACTCGCCCCGCGGATTCAACCGAAAGTTGGTGTGGAGGTCGTCGAGCCGGTTCGTGCGATTCTTGCCGGACGCATAAACAATCAGAAATCCTCCCGGCCCCAACTCCACCGGCGGAAACTCCCATTGCCTCGGCTCGCGGAAATTGTCGGTCAGGAACCAGCCGCCCAGGTTACGAGCCTGGAAATGCGGATTGTATATCTCGATCCAATCGGAGAAGTCGCCGTCGGAATCAACCAACGTTGACCGGTTCACCGCCATTACTTCCGAAATGAGCAGATCTGGACCGCGTAGGCTTTGGATCAGTTCCCGGTGAAAGATGGCCACAATTAAGGCGATGGCGCCCGCGAGGATCAGGCAGAATCCTATGGGAGAGAGTCGGGAGGTCTTGTGGCTCGTCATCCCTCGACCCCTTCCAAACCCGAGACATACTTCGACATTCGAGTGACACGGAACGGAAAGAAGTTCGTGATCCGGTCGTCGAGATCAGAAATTGCTCCAGAGTACTTGAGTTCCATCACCGTGCTGTCCGGGAGCGTGCTGCGCGCGAGGAACTGATTGTCGTGGCGATGGACCCGATAGAATTCCAGTTCCGAATCCACCGTGATCCGGTAGGCCCGATTGGCGGAGATAAAGTATTTTCGGCGATATCGGTTGATCAATACGGGTTCGACGTGTGCGAGTTCCGCCTGCACTGGACCGGGCAACCCGGGATCGTCGAGCATTGGACGCAGGTCGGAGCCGCTGAATCCGCGGGCAACGATGAAAGGCTTCAGCGAATGCGATTCTTTGGTCCCTACTGTCCCGCGCTTGATTTTGTACTCCAGCACCGGCTTCCCGATGGGGCCGAAGAGGTCTCCGTACCAGCGAATGCGCAGCTTCGTGCGGTCCGCCACCCCGGCAAGATTTTGGAAATACGAGGCGAGGTCGGGGCTGTCGAGATAGATGTTGTTGACGAAGCGAGGTGAGTACGCCTCCCGAAACAAGGCCGGACACCGAAGGACCCAATCTTCGACTTCTTCGGGAGTGCTCTCGCAAATGTGGTACTTGCGCTCGAATCGAAACGAATTCTCCGAATCCTCGCTCATGCCGAAGTCTGCCCTCAGTTCCCAATCCCACGGTCATCGACGAAGCGCACGCGGGTATCACCCAGCGTGGTTCGGAAATGTTGCAAGCAGGCTTCCACTTGGCCGACGTCATTGAATGCGACTTGGAACGAGGCTTCGATCTGGCTGTCCGTCTCGTCGAAGCGACGCAGCTTGACGGCATCTGCGTGCCGTTTGATCCCGGCCAAAAGTTCAGGGAGCCCCGTCCCGTTGCCCCGGGGACTCGATACGGTCAGGTAGAGATTCGGTCCGGCCTCCCGACCGCGAACCCAGTGGCTGAGCGCGATGACTCCAAGCAAGACCACAAACGCAATCAGGGTAATGATCGTCTGCTGAGCGCCAAGGCCAAGGCCAATGGCGATGCAGATGAAGAGATAACCAAGCTCTTCGGGTTCCTTGATGGCGGCGCGGAAGCGAATGATGGACAGGGCTCCCACCAGCCCGAGGGACAACGCCAGCGAGGACTTGACGATCGTGATGATCAGCATCGTCGTCATGGTAAGCACCACGAAGTTGCGTCCGAACAGTTGACGGTTGGAAAGGGCATGTCCGAAGCGCGCATAGGCAAGGCCCAACACCTGCGCGAGCAATGCCGCCAGGAGAAAGTTGATGAGAAACAAGCCGTAATGGATTTCGGCGCCCTGGGTGGAAAAAAACTCGAGCAGAGTTTCGTTTTTATTCATGAATCAGCCGGGGATCGGCAAAAGTTCCGTCGGGAACGGCGGAGTAACGAACGAATGAGAGCACTTGGCAAGAAAGCGAATGCTTTTGGTCAACGGCTAAACCAAGCGCAGGAAAGTCAAAAGAGGGATTCTTCGCTTGCGACTGGCTTCCCAAGATCACCCCAATCATTAGCCAAGCGCACCAAGCTTTATTCGTGGGATATGGCAGGGTGGCCGCGTTCAAGGAGCAAAACTCTGCTCACCGTCTGCCAGAACTGACATCAACGGGGAGTTAGCCGTTGCCGAGCCCCTCTAAACTTGAGGCGCTCTGCTCCTGGTTGATTTTCACGGCTTTGTCTGAGTTTCCGAAACTCTCCAAAGACGCGCCTTGAGCTGAGGAAACAATTCGAGGGCATTATCCCGCAGAATTTGCCGGCCGATTCGCCAGGCATGCTCCTCGCGTAGCTCACCGCGCTCCACCTTTTCGGTCAACGCCTCCGCCAGACACCTTCGGGTTACCTCCGTCGCCGCGTAAATCCCCTCTGCATGGTGCGCATCGGCGCCCCAGAGAATCCGGTTGGACGGGACGACTTCCAGCCACTCTTGGTAAGCACGCTTGGCCATCGTGTAGCTGATAGTCGGCAACCACACCGAATCGATCCACACGTTGGTATGACGAGTCGCAATGGCACCGGTCTCCCCCACCCAAGGATAGCCGCCGTGGAACAGGATAAACTTGGTCTTCGGATTCGCCGCGATGACGTCCACCAGGAGCATCGGATTAGAGCCTTGGATGCGCGCATGGCCGGTGTGGATCTGGAATGGAAGCCCGTGCTGCGCGCTCAGCTCGACGAGACGCCAAAAGATAAAATCCTCGAAGTCCTTCAGCTCCGACTCCGAGAGCTCGGTCCGGGGCCGTCCGAAGGCCTTTTCCGCACGGTCCCGGGACACTTGGGAAAACTCGAGCGTCCGGCCATACGCCGACGTGGTCTTCAGGCAAACGGCACCCGCCGCCTTCGCCCGAGTCATCAACCGATCAATAACCACGAGGTAGCCGGCGAGCGAGTCCAGTTTTAAGCCCTCCTCCGCGGCGAACGCCTGAATCGGTTCGTTGGGCGGGAACGCCGAGGGTTGGTGGCCGCTGATGAGCGTCGTGACATTCAGCACTGGCACGGCGAAGCGGTAGGCGTTGGTAAACGTGAATCTCGCCCAGTACGGATCGATGAACATCAATTCGATGTTCGCGTTCTTGGTGACCACCTCCTCCATCCATTTCGGGTTTTGGTAGTTGTCAAAGATCAGGTCATTCAGACGCTTCGCCTGTCCATCCGTGATAGTGTCGAAATCGACCTGATAGAGGTCGCGGAACGCGGGTAATTGATAGCGGTAGAAACTCGTGGCTCGCGCGTTGTCGAAGTCAGTCCGGGCTTTGGCCCACCACTCGTCGAATTGCCCACTTGCCGGCCAAGGCGTGAGGGGGTTGAACCAAGTGTAGTAACTGCTCGACCACAGAGAGTGCAGGGTCATGCCAAATCCGCGCGGCGTGGAGACCCGTCCGCGGATCAGTTCGAACGGCATCGGATGATCATGGGTGTCGATGGCTGGAATCTCGTCGATGGCCTTCCGCAGACGGCGATACGTGCCCGTTTGTTTGGCGTCCAAGGCTTGCGCGCCGGCCGACGATAGGGACCAGGCAAGGATTAAGAAGGCAACCAGCAGTTTCATATTTGGGAAATTCTGGAGCATCGTGCGAGGTGTTGCCATTCGGCTAAATCGTTGAACCGGGTTAGGAGCTCGCCCCGGTCAGGCCACGATTCGCTATTTGGCCTTGGTGTCGTTAAAACGGGTCTCGCTGAAATCGAGTTGGTAGATCATTCCTTCAAAACCAACCACGTAGATGTGACCGGACTCGTCGGTGCCGAATGACACGAGTCCTTGTGGCACGGTGCCGATCTGCCGAACAGACTTCAGCGTTCCGTTCTCCTGCGTCAGACCGAAGATGCGTTTCGAGGTGTAGTCGCCGCAAAGATAGACGCCGTAAAAGGAGGATGTCTTGTCGCCGCGGTAGACCAAGCCGCCGGTGATGGAATTGCCGTATTTCCGACCGTAGGCGAAAACCGGCGGCGTGAAGGTTCGACCTTCCTGGCGATATTGATTGGAGAATGGCTCGAATCCCTCATACACGCTCCAACCGAGGTTTGCTCCGCGTCGGACGATATCCACCTCTTCCACGCGGTCCTGTCCCACGTCGGCCAACCAGAGGAGGCCGGTGACCGGATCGAAGCAGAAACGCCACGGATTGCGGAAGCCGGACGCCCAGATCTCGGGCCGTACATCAGGCTGACCGACGAACGGATTGTCTTTGGGAATGGCGTAGGCCCGACCGTCTTCGGGGTGGTCCACGTCGATCCGCATCATCTTGCCGAGCAACAACTGCATATTCTGCGCGTGCCCATTGGGATCGTTGTGCGGTCCGGTGTCGCCCATGGCAAAGTAGAGGAAGCCGTCAGGTCCAAATTGCAGGCAGCCGCCGCTGTGATCTTCAGCCACGCTCACGATCTTGATCAACCGACGAGGCGGCAGACCGGAGTCGCTCTTGAGGTCGGGTGCCAGGAGTTTCTCGTCGACCACGGTGGCGACGGTGCCTTCCTCGAAAACCTGATATTTCAGGTAATACTTTCGATTCTCGCGACATTTAGGATGAAAGGTGAGGCCCAGTAGTCCGTTCGGTCCGCGTTCGCTGAACACCACTGGGGTCAGGTCGGCGAATATCACTTTGGTCTCGCCGTTCGGGGTTTTCTCCATCCGCCAAATCATCCCCTTCTGGTGCAGCACCAGGAATTCGTTGGTCAGACCAGGAATCTGGTAGAACGCGGTCAGCCCCGTCTGGGCACCACCGGGAGGCACCCGCAGTGCCTGAGTGAAGAACGGTCGAACCGCCACCGGCTTCGCTAACACGGGGATGTCGCGCGGCATGCCATGATTGCTGGCCAGCGCGGTTTCCGCCTGCTTTAGGGAAGTCAGATATTCGATGAGATCCGTGAACTCCTGGAGCGACAATCCCGCCTGCAACGCGTCGGGCATGAGCGAAACGGTGCTGCCCTGCTGGGACTTGATCTCGGCGGAAGCAATCGTCACGACCTTGCCGTCCGCTCCCATCAGTTGAATGCCTCGAGATCGGAAGAGC
>DLVS01000084.1 GCA_003445095.1 Verrucomicrobiales bacterium | reverse complement strand
AGATGGTTGTCTCGCACGTCGTCGGTGCTAAGTACCCGCCGGATCAAGTCTTGTAGATCGCTATCGAGTTTCACAAAGTCATGGGTGCTGACCGGGGGATCGCCCTGGAGTTGAGGATACAAGACCTCCGAGAGCAAAAGCCCGGATCGCGGGCTTTCGAATACGACATCGAGCTTGGGATACGCGCCCTGGCCCTCTTCAACAAGGGATCCTTTGAGAATCCGGGGCGGATCGTTGGTCGATGCGGCATTCGTCAGTGCCTTCCAATCCAAATAAGGAAATTGCTTCGCACAAAGAGTGGCCATGAGTTGTGCCTGGGTCGTTTCCAACGTCGAACGGTTATTATTGAGATTATCAACGAACGCCGGCGCGACGATGGAGAACCTGGTGCCCACCACCGGACGCGCCAGGTCCGCCCCCAAGGCACCCCAGTAAGTGGGTACGAATCCGCCGAGGCACAGCATCGTTACCACCACCCTGTGAAACTTGCGTAGGAGCTTCATTGGTCCTTCTCGATCAGGATGGTTTGAATGTTATTGGTCGTGGCGTCCAGCACGGTCTTGTTCAGCTGATTGGTTTGGCGGGTTCCCTCCTTAATCAGCTCGACTGATAGACCAGCCAACGAAGCAGGAGGAGGAGGAGTCCAACCCGCGACCTGCCTTACCTGGTCCCAGATAGCCTGCGTTTTGCTGGTCTCTGAGCCGAGGCTAAACCTGCGCGCCGCCTCGCCGAACTGGTCGCGCCGGAAGGCCTCCGTTTCCCTCGCCAACCCCAGTTCAATATCCTCGAGCTGAGGGGCCAAATACACGGCCTGACGCCGAACATCGGGAATCGAGAACGGCGTGCCGCTTGCCCGCAGCCGCAGCTCATATTTTTGACTCACTGTCTCATTCGGCTGGGCTAATAGATAAATCAGCTTGGGTCCGGGGAGCACTCGCAGCACTCCAACCGTGCGGGGTGGAAAATCGTTGGGCACCCGAGCGATCACCCGCGAGCCGGGGCCAAGGGTCTGGAAGATTGCATCATGTCCATGTTCCGGAACCAACCGCAACCAGATCGGCTCACCGAAACGAAAGAGGAACAACTTCGATGCTGTGTTTTCTGGTGGCATTTCGGGTGACTTCCACAAGGTGGCTCCCTGTTTCGAAAGCACCTCCACGGTCCAGGGGCCGCGGTCGGATTGGTCACCAGACGATCTCAGTTGCACTGAAGATGTAACGACCAACAACCCCACTACGAAAATCAGCACGCCAATGAGCCAGTAGGTTGAATGGCACCCTCCCAAGAGTCGTTTGGGAAGACTCTCCACCTCTCCCGGGACACCCCACTTGAAGTATTTATAAATCAGGCCGAGGACCGCAATTACGCTGATACCGCCAACAGTGCCTTGAGCCAGCTGCGGATGGAGGTGTTGCCAGCACCAAACAGCCCCGGCGATCAAGATCAACAGCAACCACAGGAGATTACGCAGGTATCTAGCCCGATCGCTTGGCGGCGGCTCTTGTGGTTTTCTCCGAACTGCGTCCGCCAGGCCGCGAGCGCCATCACTTACCGACCGGTCTCGGAGATCGACCCAATGCAACTGGGCCAGGAATCCCTGCGGGGGGTTGCTTCCGGGAAGCAAAACCGGGATCACCGGAATCTTGTCCTTATCTTGCCGCTGCAGCGCCACATCGATTTCGCGGCTTTGCACATTACCGAGCCCGTAAGGCCCAAGCGCCACGATGACCGCATCGCACGAGCTCAACACCTGCTCAATCTCCGGACGAAACGGTTGGCCAATGGGCAAGTCCCACCGATCCAGAAATGGCTTCAAGTCGAGGTCGGACAACTTGTCCGCGAGTTCAGCGACCACGGCGTTGTCCTTCGAGTTGTAGCTCATGAATACCTCGAGCGCCTTCTCAGGTTTGCGGGCGGGTGAGGCTGGTGCCACCGCTACGGGCGATCCGGAGCGAGATGCCCCGAACTGACGGAACCAAACCCACCGCCCGCACATTCTCGTGGCAGCCATCCACAACTGCGAAAGCCAGGAAGATTTGGGCGATCGAAGCGGATCGTCTCCCGGGGTTTCGGGTGAGTCGGCCATGGCGCTCGGAAGTGTCGAAGGGATATAACCCGGTTCCAAGGCGGCGGCCAAGGGGTTTTGAGTCGAGGTGTCCACGAGCGTCCCGCGAAGGCCCGTTCGAGGCAATGGGGACCGATCTTTTTGACAATTCATCTTCGAGTTTACGGACGCGCAATAGATGTCCTGTCTCCGGCGCCACCGGCTCCACTCTCACCCACTCACCCAGTCAAACTTCGCGCACTGGCATTACTTTCGGCATCGCGGCGACCAGGTCTTCGAGGCGATGCCCGTGAGCTTCAACCTTGGTAGATGTCGTGCGTGCCGATCGAGACTGACCACACTGTTTCGCCATCAACATAAAAGGCGGCCCTCAAGCCCGCAGCAATGTCCACCGCGTAGATCGTGCGGCCATAGTGAGCGGAGAGCTTATGGATCTTGTGGGTGCGCAGGCGTGGATCGAAAGGGTTCCGTTGGAATATCTCAAACGTGAGTCCAGCTGCCCGCTACTGGTCATTCGACAGTCTGCTCCAAGTTCGCCAGAATGTTTTGGCGGCGCGGAAGCGATAGCTCATTTGGCGCCGGGAAATGGCTCGTTCAAAGCGGTGTCCAGGTCCACGACGCGACCGGCGGAAATATCGGCCATACCTTGCTTAAATTCCTCTGGAATCCAGGAATCATCATGTTCAATGACGTACTTGGTCACTTGGGCCTGTTCGACCGGCGGCAGGTGTTTGAACTGCTCAATAATTTCCTGTGCGCTCATCGGTGGGCGGAGTCTGCTCCGTCGTGCTCGTGACGTCAAAGGCCGGCTGACGCATCGCGATCAACAGGTTGATATCACCCTCCAACAACTTTGGGATGCGCCCCTCATGGTCGACTTTCGTCTTCGTGCTTAACCGGAGAAGCCGTCGCTACTCTCAATGAGGCACCTGGGAAAGCAATGGGGTCTTTTCGACAATTCACGGGTGAGTTGATTGACGAAAGCCGTTAAATCCTTCTCTTGGTCCGCCCGCTGCCGAAAGCGGCGGATCCCCCTGCACGGCGGCCGCGTAGCTCAATCCCGGCACCTGCTCAACCACCTCCGCCAAGCGCCGCGTCGCCACGGCTATCAAGCCGTCCCGGCCCCAGTCTCCGTGATGCAGGGTCATTTCAGCCCAGCGTCGTCCCAAGATCAGTTCGGCGGCTTCCACCATTTGCATCCACGATGGTCGCGTGTCCCGCGGGAGCCGCCCCGGCCCGGTGACGACTTCAACGCACCAACTTCTCTCTCACCAAACAGTGACGAATATTTGGCGGGACGAAGTGTTCGGCGAGCCGCCGAACACGGCAGGCCGGCGGCCCGCGCTCCCCATTTCAACTGCATGGTTACGTCTCAGCAATGGCTCAGGTAGCTTGGACGATTTCTGACCAAGATGGTCGCGACGCCCGCGGCATTGGGCCCGCCGCGTTCTGTTGTCGGCGATCCGAGCCGGTGGAAGATCGGGTCCTCATGAAACGGGACTGAGGGAGGACTATCGGCTGGTTGATTTCCCGCGATGGTGCGAAAGGATGAGTGCGCGTCGTTCCCTCCGCGGCTACGCCGGTTCAGGGGAATGTCGGTCGAAAGAAGTCGTGCATCAGGTTCGGCAAATCTTCATGATTATCCTCAAGCCGTGAGTGACCGTGACCTGATGCCCGGCGCATCATCGGGTCGTGAACGCTGCAGGTGCCGGAGTGAATGGGACGGTTGCGAGACGGTGACAGAACAGGACTTCGTCAACGTCGTTCGTGACCGTATTTTGAATCCCTGGTTATGGCCCTCATGCGAATCGATTTGCCTGCTTCCCGCTTCTGCCGCCATTTGGAACCGGCGGACGTCGCGGCCATTCAATCGGCTGGCCGAATCTGCCGTTTCCCTGCGGGTTCGGAGGTGTTTCGGGAGGGCGATCCGGGCGATGGCCTCTTCGTCATCGTGGAAGGCGTGGTGGACATCGTGTCGCGATTGTCATCCGGCAAGACTTACGTGTTGTCCCACATGGAGCCGGGAGATTATTTCGGCGAAATGGCGGTTTTCGACGGTGAGCCACGGTCAGCCACCGCGATCGTGCGGGAGCCGGTCGAGGCCGTGTTCGTGCCGGTCGATGCCGTGCAAAAGCTCGTCGAACGGAGTCCCCTCGTGGGCGCCATGTTGGTGCGTGACGCCAGCCTGCGGTTGCGCGAGTTCAATCAACGGTTTCTCCGCGAATCGTTGCGAGGTGAACGCCTCGCCCTGGTCGAACGTCTCGCGCGGAGTATTGTTCACGACTTCCGAAATCCGCTGAGCATTATCGCCTTAGCGGGCGAGATGGCGGCGACCGAAACGGCGACCCCGACCTCGCGACGGGAAGCGTGCGACCGGATTCAGAAGTATGTGGGCATCCTCAACCGCATGATGCAGGAACTGGTGGACTTTACCCGCGGCGCGGCGGCTCAGGTGGTTCTGCCTAAGATCATTTACTCGGACTTCTTGCGAGACACGTTGCTCGATCTACAAACATCGGCTTCCCGCCGCGGCGTGAGGCTGGTGGTGGAAGGAGAGTTGCCGGCGGTGCGACTGCGCCTCGACAGCGCCCGCTTTGCCCGCGTGTTCATGAACCTAGCGCAGAATGCCTTTGACGCGGTGTCCGAGGTTCCTAATCCCACACTCACGGTTCGCTTTAGCGTTACTCCCACCCACGTCGTCACCGAGTTTTCCGACAATGGGAAGGGAATCGAAACGCAGAACCTCCCTCATCTCTTCGAGCCCTTCTTCACTCACGGCAAGGAACAAGGCACCGGGCTGGGACTGCCGATCTGCGAACGGATCGTGCA
>DLVS01000527.1 GCA_003445095.1 Verrucomicrobiales bacterium | reverse complement strand
CTCTGAGTTTTGATCACGGATGGTCTGCCCGCTTCTGTGCGCGCTTTTGCAGAACGGCGGCGGTGACAGCGACGACGCCTGAGAGCAATGTGAGGAGGAGGGCCAGCGCAATAATCCCCGCGATGTCCTCGCCTTTCCCGCGGGCGAGAATCATCAAGGTCAGGATTCCTCCCACCGACAACGCGCCGACGAGGATCGCGCCGAGTTTTAACCGTTTCCACACCACCGCAGATGAACCCGGGATTGAACTATTCATGAGTCGTTTCCAGTTTGATGGCACTGATCACTCACTCCGCCTTCGAGTCCTCCACGGGATTCACCCGTAGCGCGCGGAGGAAGGGAACAATGCTGGCGGCGAGGACCGTAGGCCCCATTCCGACCACGGTGGCGGCCAGGGTCGGGAAATCCGTCGGAGCCACGCCGAACAGAAGGCCCTTCATCAGCCTCGCGGCTCCGACGGCGGAGACGCCTCCGAGCGCGAGCGTCAGCACGGCGACGAGGGTAAAGCCCGGGGTTTTGGTCAGTTGCCGCAGCGCGAATCTCAGGTCATTCATGTCGTAGTTCCTCGGTTACTGGCGACTCATTACTCGTGACTTCCCTGGCTGAGCCTCTTTACCCATCGGCAAAAAAGGCCACTGCGATGTCGGTCATTGGTCACAGGTCCTCGGTGGTGATCAGTTGTCAACGGCGGTGGTGAATCACGCGGGAGATCTTCGTTGTATTGGGAGCTTTCCTTCCGTCCGACTTGTGGAGTTGGAGCGTCGAATTCAAAGTGACGCAGCGAGCATGCCACTAATCGCCGACTCAAGTTTTCGGCAAAAATCGGAGCATTGGTAGCGATGTTTACCCTCATGGAAATCCGATAGCGGGAATCAGATGTCCCATTCATGGGACGTAGAATGTGGGTTTTCGTTCCGGCCTCTAGGACGGGCCAAAAACGCCTCTTCGCTTGGAAGCCGATTTGTGAAAGTGCTTCGTCGATCGAGACGTTGTTCGTATTCTGACAATCAGACTAGCTGCGCTGTGGTTTCCTCCCGGTCAATTTTGTACCGGTCAGTACTATCGACTCTAGCCGAACGATGAGGTTCGTGAAGTTTTGCGGGCGTGTTTGCGACCGTCGAGCCTCCATCGAGTTTTCAGCCGGCGGCGATAACCCTCGTCACTCGTCACATGTCATTGATCACTCACTTCGTCATGCCACCATCGGGTCCACTCGCGCTTCGCGCGGCGCAGGCAGCCAGCCTCCGACCAAGGCCGCTCCGGCCAGCACGCAAGGCAGTCCGCCACAGCGGACATCACCACCAGGAAAGTGACCGGGTCCCGCTTGGGCTTTTGCTAGAGCGTGCCTTGACAAGCGTGATGTCCGTAAGGAGCGTCCGATCCATTCACAAGATCACGGGTTTGCGTAGAATCCGGGGCCCGAAGGAATCCCAGTGGTGGACACAAACAGTGAGTTCTCGTCATGAGTAGCATACCAGTTTTGAGATACGTTTCGGGAACTTTACGTCGCCGAAATACCGCCTTCACCGAAGGAGTTCGGATCGAACACGGGGTTAAGGGCGTGGCATGCCGAGGAGTGTGTTGGTTAGCGTGGATGATTTCCCTCGGGGTGTTCAGTGCGGCGTGGGGTGCCCCGCTCATCGTTGGCTCGGGACAGACGGTCCAACTGGGGGACCCGAATCAACCGCTGGCACTGGGGTATGACTCCCTGACCATCGAAACGGGCGGTGTCTTGCAAGTCCAGGGAGAGTTATCGTTCAACGTTGCGGGTGATATCACGATTGCCGGACAGATAGTTGTTGACCCGAGCATCAAGAAAATGAAGGCCGGCCCCGGACTTCCGGGAAAGGATGGCGATCCGGCTGCTGGGACCACCGGAACACTTGGCGAACACGGAACAAACTGGGTCTTTGGAGGCCCGCCCACGCTGAATCTTCGGGCTCAGGGGGCGGTCTTGATCAGCGGGTCGATCGATCTCCGCACTGAACTGGAGGGCGGCGACGGCGGCCGAGGCGGGAACGGCGCATTTCGAAGTGCGTACGCCGGCACGCAGGCGGGCGGGGGCGGTGCTGCCGGTCATGGTGCCCTCACTCCCGCCAGGGTCCTGATCAGCGCCGAAACGATCGAGCTGCCGCCGGGCGGACAGATTCTTTTAGACAGTTTGGGGCGCGGGGGTAAGGGCGGAACGGGCGGAAACGGGGGGATGGGCGGAAGTGAGGGATTGTCCAACCCAAGATTCGGGGGGCCGGCCGGAGACGGTGGCAATGGCGGCGCCGGCGGGAGCGGCGGGTATTTGACCCTTTTCGGAGAAGTGTTGCGAATCGAGGGCCAAATCTCCCTGACGGGAGGCGACGGCGGCGACGGGGGCTCGGTGGGATTGCCCGGCGACGGCGGTGCGGGAGGTAACGGCGGCAATCAGCCCGGCGGACGAGGAGGCGATGCCGGCAACCCAGACGGAAGCGGGCCGCGCGGAGGAACCGGCGGCTACGGCGGCGCGGGTGGCTCGCTCACGATGCGGGCTACCAAGCAGTTAGTGTACACCACCAAGGCCAAGTTGAATGGGGGCCAGAGTGGCCAACCCGGCGCGGGACGACCGGCGGGGGCCGCCAAAGGTGGCAAGGGAGGCTCGGGCAGCCCGCCCGGTGCGGATGGACGACCCAGCGGCGCTCTACTGCCGGGGGCTGAGGGCTTGCCGGGCAATGAAGGGATCGAAAGCATTTGGACCGGATTTATCCCGGGTCCCTATTGGCAGGGCCCGTTTGTTTGTTCGGTGCCGTTCACTGACACCGACGCTGTCGGGGTAGTCCGAAGCGGTATGGAATTGTGTGGTGGCGATTGCCTCTCGGCGTCCTTCAATTCCGGAGAAGGCGCTCCGTTGGAACTGCGGTTCGAGCATCGCTGGCGGACCGCGACGGGCGCCTTGGTGTTCCGATTAGGAGGCCACCTTTTATACCGGTTGGAAGCGCCTGGAGCGGTTCCAGTCGGATTCAGCGAAGTTCGAGAGGTCTTCACCGATCCAATATTCTTGAGTTCATTTCTGCAAAAACTCGAAGTCTGCGTAGAGCCTGCTGACGCGCGGATTCAAGTGGCCAATTTCGTTCTCCGCCGGGCGCCCGAGCTCGCAACACCGGATTTGGTGCTCGTGGGACCATTGGTCGGTGCCGACCCGATTAAGTTCACCTGGATGTCCCGGGTCAACCAAACCTACCAGCTACAAAAGCGGTCGTCGCTTACCGAAGGAATCTGGGAACCGGTGGGCTCCCCGGTCGTCGGAAACGGTGAGGTCCAGGAGACCTTTGCGCCGGCCCCACCTGTCGGCTCGTTGAACTTGTACTACCGCCTCTTGGTGTCGCCATCGCTGTGATCGTCTTGACGGAAATCAATCTTCGCGGGCGCGGGCACAGAGATGCGCGGAGCTCGATGAGTTGAACCGCGGCCAGCTACTCGCGACTATCTGCCGGTGCGCGAAGGCAAACGAACACTCGACGAGATTCGAGGCTTTAAGGGATGTCGGCCACTGGCGGCCTTGACCGTCTACGATTTTCCGATGGCGCGTCTGCTCGACGAGGCCGACGTACCGCTGCTGTTGGTCGGTGATTCGTTGGGCATGGTCGTGCTCGGTTTTCCTGACACGACTCACGTGACGATGGACCACATGGAGCATCACCTGCGCGCCGTGGTTCGGGCCAACCCACGAGCATTCCTCGGAGTGGATTTGCCCAGCCACAGCTACGATACGCCGGAAGCAGCCGTGATGAACTCACGACGACTGATGGATGCCGGCGCCGAATTCGTGAAAGCCGAAGGGGGTGTTGAGATTCTGCCGGCGATCCAAGCCATTCTCTCGGCGGGCATTCCGTTTTGTGGGCATTTGGGAATGCTTCCCCAGCACGTGCTCGAAGAAGGCGGCAAATATCGGATTAAAGGACGGGATGAAGCCGGCCACCGCAAACTTCTCACGGACGCCGCCGCGCTGGAAGCGGCCGGCGCCTTCGCCTGTGTTCTTGAATTGGTGACCCCGCCGGTTGCTGACGAGATTACCCGGTCGTGTCCGCGGCTGTTGACGATTGGAATTGGGAGCGGTCCAGGCTGCGATGGACAGATCCTGGTAACCCATGACTTGATCGGGGCGTTCCCGTGGTTTACCCCGCGGTTCGTGACTCCTCGCGTCCAGACCGGTCAAGAAATCCGACAGGCCGTAAGCGAGTGGATGAAGTCGCTGGGTTCGCCTTGATAAGACCCGCGGATCTGGGACGGGGCTCTCACGCGACGAGTCCGACCGATCATCTGGGACCGCGAGATAAGGTCGCGGCCAGGCCAACTTCAACTTTCTGCACCTTTGTTGGGGTTTCTGCGCATTGATGTTTCCGTGTCGGAGCGCTCCCTATTGATTGGGGTCGGCTCAAGTTACCCGAGAATTCTGCCAACTATAGGTCCCACAACGCGAGGTGTGTTTTCACCAAATTCGGAGAAGCTTCGCCGTTATGCAGTTATTACCTATTACGAATCGTCGGCGGTCGCTTTGAGCTCGTTGGCGGATGGGTCATCGTGTCCGTCGTCCCTGCCTTGGAAATCAGCCTCACCGATGACGGACAAGCCCAGCTAACCTGGTCGCTGGTTGACGCTGGTTATGTGTTAGAATCCGCGGTGCAATTGGATTCGCAAGCTGGTTGGCTGCCAGTATCACCGGCACCGATCACCAATTCGTACACGGTGCTGGTCGATCAGAGTGTGCGCTTCTTTCGTTTGCGAAAACCGTGACGGGCCTCAATCGATCTCGAGCAGTGCGGCGATTCTATTGCGGTGCGAAGAGAATCCTGAGGCGGATGTCCACCCCGGTCGCCAACAAAGGAACGGCCTTATCAGTTAACTCGCGAAGGATTTTGGAAGTCTGACGTCGTCGCAAACTGAACCCAAATCTCGCCTTTCCCGGCGCAGCGCAAAACCCAACCTCCGATGAGTTGAAGCCCCAGCCGTAGTGTCCGCTTCCCAAGGAAAGCAATCGGTGGTGAGGTCTGAACTCACATGATTTTCGGGTTCTACCTGCTGGCGATAACGGTCGGGACGCTGGTGCACTTGATCGTCAGCCCGAAGCCGCGCACTGCAGAGCGCAAGATCGAAGTCACGCTGCTCTATCTACTCGTCGTCGGCGCTGGCGCGGCAGGGTTACTCGCCTTTGTCAGCCACGCCTTCTATGCAGCCGGCACGGCACGCAGTATCGGCTGGCTGCCTGGAAGTCCATTTCAGTTCGAGGTCGCCATCGCCGATCTTGCCTTCGGTATCCTCGGCTTGATGTGCATCCGCTGGCGCGGACCGTTCTGGCTGGCGACGGGCGTGGCTACGTCGGTCTTCTTTCTCGGTTGCAACGTCGGCCACTTGCGGGATGTGCTCGTGCACAACAACGAGGCGTCGAACAACTTCGGCCTCATCAACCTGTTCGAAATCGTCTGGCCTGCGGCAGTTCTTATCCTGCTCGTTCCCTACATGCGATCGTGGACGCGAGGCTAACGCCAGTTCACCGACAGGACCTCTCGTGGAGGGCGAGAGAATGTTTGGCCTGAGTCCACGAAAGCCAGTTCTACAAAGATTTCGGTCGCCACTTGCACGACTCCGGCCGGGCGAGGCGCTTTTCATGGGCCGGCATAACGGGCATTGCGCAGCGGCCGTCTCAGGTATCCATCCATAAAAAACGGCGCGGACCTGGAGAGTCCCGCGCCGCTATTTCTGCAATACCTCAGTGTCCGTGCTATTTAGCCGCGAACCGTCGAGGAATCAGGGACAAGCCACAGAGGCCCGCCCCGAGGAGGATTAGGGTCGCACCCGAATCAGGGACGTTAACGGGAGTGCTCACGACGTTCCCTGAGTAGGTGGTCGCCCGCGATCCCGGAGCCGTAAGTTCCGCCAAAGACTTGCCTGGCGGTGGGAATGTAAACGACAAAACGGCCGTTTCGTCGATGCCAGCCACAAAGGCCAGCAAGTCTGGATCCGAGCCGGAGTAAGATACCGAAGTCAGGTTGCCCGTGACTCCTAAGGTGGCGATTGAGATAATCGTCTTGAGGCTAGTGGCCTCTACCCAGGCGACGGTGGCCGTGAGCGTATCGACCCCATCAAAGATGGAGAATGTGCCCGTACCTGCAACCGGGGCCGTCTCCACGAGCGGGACGAGCGTAACCGTCGTGACCGGGCCCATGTCGAAGATTCCCGTGATGTTCCCTTCGTAGCCGGTCGCCGAACCCGTGCCGCCGACCACGTTGTCAATTTGGAACATGTGACCGGAGAATCCGAGATCGAACGTGATCTCAGCATGGCCGGCGGGGAGCCCCGTGAACCGAATTCCGGAACCCGGAACGCTGGAGATATCAAACTGGATGGCTTTGGCGTCTTGAAGGAAGGCCAAAGACGAAACCGCAGCGACAAGCGCCGCTGAGCGTGTTACGTAACTGGGATAATTCATTTGGTGCTTGAGTGTTTGGCTAGCCTACCGCAAACCGACGAGGTCATCCTCACCGCCGGCTCCCTGAACGTCAAGTACTAAGCAGCCCTTACGCGCCTTCCGCATTCCCCGAATTTGCACCCTCGTCGCAATGGGTTTGGAGTTGCCGGACCGAGGACGGATGGGCTTAGGACTTGGACGAGGGCGCACAGCACGTTCGATGGCGGATATGGTGATTTTCGCCTACTCCAACGGCACCGCGGGCGCCTCCGCCTCACTCCGCTCTTGGCATTCCGCTGACGGCCACGGCCCTAATTCCCCGCTCGCTTCCGGAGGCCGAACCAAATCATCAGACTACCGAGACCCAGCAGCGCCGACGTTGTGGGTTCGGGCACGATGACCGTGGATTCGGTCACCACGCGCAGGGAGAAGTCGGAAGAGCCGAGCGAAGCAAAGGATTTAAGAGGATCAGAGCTGTCGGAGTAGAAGGCATTCCCATCGTCAATCGGATGGCCGACCGAACCAAGTCCAACCGTAGTCGCGAGGTCAAAGGAACCGAACTGCTGCACGGGTGCGAGACCAATCCAGTAAGTGCCGGGGTCGAGTTGGATCGGTGATGAAGGACCACTGTCGTACCATCGATAGTTGCCTGTGCCGGGCGGGGGTGTGCCATAATCGCCATTCAGCGGCAGGTCGCCGGCGACCGCGCTGAGTGTGGTTCCGGAGAAGAGCAGTGTACCACCGTTGCCCTCACTCATCCCGGTGCGGATCTCATAATACATTCCAACCGGTGCCCCGGTATTGTCGCGTCCGACCATTTCGAATCCGACAATCTTCCCAGACAAATCAAAGGTAAAATCATCGTAAACAATCCGCAGCGCCGGACCGATGGTGTTATTTCCCGTCGGGACGCTCCCCACACCATCGGCGTAGCCGCCGAAAAATCCGGGGGCACCCGTGAACTGCGCTTGGCAAGAGAAGACCCCGGCCGCAGTCAATCCTGATAGAATAATCCGTTTCATAGACCGATTAGGAAAGCACCGCATGATTGCCCGTCGCCGGCCGGGATTGTCAATGAATTGGGGATCGAAGTTCGTGCTGCTAACCCAAGTTCCAGTTGGGTGGCAATTTGAGATTTTTCGGGGTGAGGCTTCTCCGGTTGCTCATTCAAAACGCCAATTCCAACTGTTCCGTTCTACCGAGGGCCCGAGCGTCGAACCCTAAGCGCCGCAAATGGGCGGCGAAATCGCAGGCAAACCCATGCAGCGTGTACACCTGACGCGGCTGCACCTGCTGAACGAACTCGACCAATTCCGCAAAATCCGCGTGGTCACTCAACGGGAACGCCGCGTCAGCCCGATACCGATACTGGCAATTCGAGTCGATCGCCCAACCCGTGAGAACAGCCACGCGACACGGACCGAACTGCCGGCGAAGAGCATTGAGAGAACTCTGTGGCGGCGCCAGGATGACACGGCCACCGACCAAGTTGGAATTGAGCGCGGTGTATGAGGGAAACCTCCGGCCCAGCGCCTCATAGATTTCGGTGATCTTCGCTACGGGTGGACTGAGCGCGATGGGAAGGCCAGCGTCGGATAGGCCTGTCAGAATCTCCTGCGCTTTCCCCAAAGAATAGCCCAGTAACACCGGGGTGGCCCCGCTTGCCAACGTTTCACAACAAAAGCGTACGACCCCAGCCATGGTCTCGGCGGCCGGCGGAAAAATGTATCGCGGTCGGCCAAACGTGGTTTCCATCACTAGCACATCCGCTCGGCGTGGCTCGCAGGCTTCGGCGCAGAATCCCCGGCGGAGTTTGAAATCACCCGTGTATAAGAAGGTTTTATCGGCGGCTTCGATCCATGCCATAGCGCTACCAAGAATGTGACCAGCCGGCAGCAGAGTGATCGCCCCGGCGGCTTCCGAATGACCGAATTCCGACATTGAATACTGTCGGCCAAACTCCAAGACGTGTTCCTCGCGCTCGCCGGGAACACGCGCACGCATGAGTTGCTGGGTCGGAGGCGAAACGATCACTCGGGCGTGGGCCGCGGTGTGATCTGAATGTGCGTGTGAAACAAACGCCCGTTCATTTGGCCCGACTCGGTGATGTGCATCGAGCCACAGCGCCAAGTCGGGAAGATACACCGCTTCCCGGACGAATTGGAACGTGAGCGCCGACATGCTCCCACGGTATCGCGAAAAGATAGGAACGGCGATCTCTAGAATCCGACCTCCGTTCAATTCGCCATGCCCCGATGCCGATTGCCTAGAAGTCAGTCCAAGCCTTGTCCCGCCGCGGTAGACGCTGTCTGCACCCTGGCTTGGCCCTAGAAATAAAATTGCCGAGCGCGTTTCCACCGTCTGCTGGGTCACGGCGACCGAGCTTCGCGGTAGTAAGACTCATGCAACCGCTCGCTCGACCCAGACCAAACTCGACCGGTAAGGACCAGTTGCGGGACCTGAAGCAGGGGTACTCTTCCAAGAGTCCCGGTAATTGCTGCACTCGTATCCCACTCTCTATCTGGGCTTTGCTGGCCTGCCTGGTCATCGGCTACCTTCGCCTGGAGGCAGGCCAACAGCGGTGGGTTGCTCCAGCACCTAGCGGGTTGGCGAACGGGCTCACGGCGTTAGATCCCGCAGGCTTCTCCTCAGCCACGGTAAACGCGTGGCTTGCCGATTCTTCGCTAAGCGACCTCGAAATTATTTTCAAAGCGGGAGACTACACCGTTACCGAGCCCTCCATAATCCTACAAGGCAACCTCTCACGAGCGATTACTTTAAGAGGCGAATCCGGGGGAACGAGACCGCACTTGATTCTGGGATCGATTCAAAACAGCAGCACTTACTCTCCTTACTGGACCAAGGGTGTAGCTCACCACTGGTTAATTCGCAACGGTACTGATTCAACTGCGAGGAGTTACTACCTCAAACGCATCATCGTCGATAATCTTGATTTGGATGGAAATTTCTCCGGGCAGGGCGCTTGGACATCCGAAGCCAACGCCACCGGGTACAAATCCTTCGCCCTCGACCTGGCCGCCGAGTC
>DLVS01000666.1 GCA_003445095.1 Verrucomicrobiales bacterium | reverse complement strand
TGGGGCTACGGGTTATATTCTCAAGCGGAGGTTGCCTGAGACGTTGACGACCGCGGTACGAGAACTGCATGCCGGCGGTTCTCCCATGAGCAGCGGGATAAGCCGGCTCTTGGTGAAATTAGTCCAGCGAGGCTCGGTGGTGCCAGGTATTGCCCTCACTCCGCGGGAGGTGGAGTTGCTAAATTATCTTGCACGGGGCCGTAGCTATAAAGAATGCGCGGATCAGATGTGCTGTAGCATCGATACGGTGCGTACCCATATTCGCCGATTGTACGAAAAGCTTCATGTGCATAGTCGGCATGAAGCCGTGGCAAAGGCCAGAGGGTTAGCCAATTTTATTCGGAGAAAGATGATTCCACCTTCACGGTGAGCGAGACGCACGAAAGAGCGCAGTTCGAATGCGTTCTTTTTTGACCTTGATTCCAGGCACCAACTGCATTGCCGCCAAAGAAGAGAGGTCGCTCATGGCATCAAACTCTCGGCGCAGACCGAAACTCCGCACCGTGGGACTGAGGAGCGTCACAATGTTCGGTGCGACTTCGTTTCGCATTGCGTTGCGTCACGTGGAGGCCGAGGCCAACCGCACACGGACCAGGAGCCCGTTCAGTGCCGCGCGCGTCGCCTCGTCCGGCGCTTCCGGTAATTGGCTCGCGTCGTGCGCCGCCTGCAATTCGGTCCGAAGCCTTAGATATCCCGCCTCGTAAAAGGCGACGTCGGCTTCGGTCAGCGTCGTGTTTTCGCCTTGGGTCTTTCGGTCGATCAGCTCGGTGAGGCAGTCGGAAGCATTCGTTAAGCGTGGCCAGGTTCGCCTCGACCACGCTGCTGCGCATCAGGTGGATGCCCGTCAGCAGCACACGATAGGCATAGAGCAGCGGTTTCACCCGGCGCGGAGACTCCTTCAGGAAGAGCTTCCACTGCGTCTCGGCAAAGCCGAAGTAATGGTGCGCGTGATGATTGGTGATGACACCGGTCGTTGCAGGAACGCGGGTCGCAGAACCGCTCAGCTTCGGGCAGCAGATCGCCTGCAACTCTGCGTGCTCCGGCGTCGTCTGGACGACCAGTGGCGAGAACAGTTGTTCGAGCACATAGCCATTCTTCTTGAGCAGCAGGCCGAAGAACTTCTTCACGTCATGGCTGACGATGTCCATTTCTAAGCCTTTGATAACGCGCGAATCCTCAACGGTTTCATCGGTGACCTGAAGCCCGACGACCTTTTCGATCGGCAACACATGTGCGCCCCGCAAATCGAAGTCTGAGTCCGGTGAGGGAAATCCATAGAGGTGCGCGCCGCTGATCGTGGCGAACAACAGCGGATAAGGTTGCCCGGCAACAATGCGGTGGAGGCGTGGGTCGATCGACATGGTGTTGAAAACTCGGCAATGGTCAAAGCGTGACATTCAGTGATGGCGGGTGGCTCCAGTCTTTCCAGCAGCCCTACAATGACTTTCTCCGGCACTGGATTCATCCGTCGGTGGTTCTGCGTGAGAATGGTTCGCAGCGGCGGTTCGATGTAAACGACTTCAATCCTCGCGTTGTAACCGGCAAACAGTTCCAACCAACGCCCGCGCACCTGCCGCGTGAGGTTGGTGGCATTGAAGGCGAAGTTCCGTCCTGCGCGGAGGTGTTCCCGGCATTGCTCGCGCGCGGACTGAATGACCGTGCCTTGATTGTCGGTGGGAGCCACATCGAGCTCAGCGCGAATGGCGTCGAGCGACTCGACCGGCAGACCCGGACGATGCCGCGCCAGCCAGGTGTCCTTGCCCGCGCCCGGAAGGCCTGACATGAGCGTGACGGCGCAACGGTAGTCCTCGTGCGGCGTGTAGTGCAGGCTGCTCAGTTGGTCGCGGTTGAAGAGAAATCGTGCGTGATCATTCACGAACGGGTAGGGCCAGCGAAACACCCGCGCTCCTGGGCCACCAATTTCCAGAGATGCAGATCCTCTTTCGGACGGGGCATCTCCTTGGCATGGCGCTCGCGCGTGTCGACGAGGGCGAACAGGTAGAGCAACCGATTGTTCACCTGCCACGAGAGCGAGATGACTTCGTGTTCCGGCTTTTCCTTTTCCAATAGAAACGGCGGGCGTTCGTGGAAGCGGACGAGCGCAGCGATCTCTTCGCGCGGCCATCGCGCGCGCCCACGGCTGCCAATCGGCCCAGGCGAGGATTTGCGCGTTCGTCGCGCGGGTGAGGTTGGACCATTGTGACATTCGGAACTTCAGGATACCGAACCTGGCCGGCTCTATGCGAGAGTTTGCCCGAGCCGGCCAGTTTCGGCTAATCTCTCACCGTGACGCTCACATTGCCAGACACCGTCGAAAACGTCCGCCTGACTCCCGGCGAGGTCAGGGTTGAACTGGCTTGTGCCCTATACGCGCGCGGCCTGATCGGGCGCGCGAGCGCCACCGAACTAGCCGGGGTTGACTTCTTCGCCTTCCAGCACGCCTTGGGTGAACGCGGCATCCCGATCGTCACCCCGCAAATGTTGGAAGACGATCTGGCCTCACTTAAAGCCTTGTTCCCCCGGTGATCGTCGTGGCCGACACGTCGGTTCTGCTCAACCTCTGCTGCATTGGGCAGGTTGAGCTTCTCGCTCGTCTATTTCACGAAGTGGTGATCCCGGTTGAGGTCGTCGCCGAATTTAGCCGCCTCGCACTTCAGGCTTCGCGCTTTCAAGGGCTGACCTTGCCCGCCTGGGTTCGTCAACAACAGGCGTCCGCCATCTCTGCCGCCATTCGCGCCGCCAATCTTGATCCGGGCGAAACCGCCGCGCTGGCGCTGGCGCTCGAAATCCATGCTGACGCCTTGCTGGTGGACGAACGGCGAGGACATCAAGTCGCGGTGCAGTCAGGAATCAAAACGATTGGGGTTCTCGGCATCCTGCTCCAAGCCAGGGCTTCGGGACTGGTTCCGCGGGTGCGCCCGCTGCTCGAGCAGTTGGAACAGGAAGCCCAATTTTGGATCGCGCCTTCGGTTCGCCAGCGAGTCCTGGAACTCGCCGGGGAATAACAGAAGCGACTCGTCTTGCGCGTGCCCACGGCCGGGCCGGGCGAGGATTTGGGCGCTCGATGACAACAGCGCAATCACCAAAAAGTGGCTGCTGATAGCGGTGGAACTGGAGTCGGATTGCGACATCTCTGCAGGACCGGTGGCTCCGCGGGTGAAGGTCTCATCTGGTTCAAGTGCCATAAACGGCCGCACACGCAAAACTACGACCGCTCCCCGCCTTATTCGCCGCGCCCCTGCCAAGGTGTAGCATGCCGTTGCCGCGGCGTTGAAGAGCAGCTTCAACGCCGCGGCGCGGTTGATCGATGGTCAGTTGGACAGCTTCTCCAATTCGGCTCAAATCATGCGTGCATCCAGAGGTCACCTCGGCGTGCCACTGTAAACGCCGCGCGCACAAGATTGTGGTTCGAGGATTACCGAATACGCACCTTCGTGAACAAAATTGCGTTCACCTTATTTTTGATTGCGTAGGCCGCTGCAACGGCCATTCCGTATTCGAAAAACAGCCTCACATTCTCAACACGCGGTTCTTTTCGTTCGAAGCCCGGAACTTTCGAGACGAAATAGATCGAAGCAAAGTCATTCGCTTTGTCATTGCCGATTTCAGTAACGACGAGGTGAATGTAATCCAGCGGAACAACCCGCGTTTGTTCCTCCTCTTTCGCCTCCTTGAGGAGTGATATCGCACGATGGTGAAAAACTTCGCTTGAAAACTTGCCGATATCGGAGAAGCGCCAGCGAGCTTTGGGTTTCTTGATCCATTGTACGAAGTCGTCAAATCTTACCTCAATGAGAACGAGCGGCTTTAACGGTTCGGTCGATCCAAGCACTTCGTCGGGACAGGATTTCAGCCAATCGCGATAAGTGCTCTTCAGTCGGGCAGCCGCTGGAATGGCGGCCTTGAAACGTTTCCACTCGTAATCAGACAGCAAGGGGAAAGTGCGTGCCACCGGCGGACAATTATCGATTCCGGAACACAG
>DLVS01000719.1 GCA_003445095.1 Verrucomicrobiales bacterium | reverse complement strand
CCGCGCGGTCTGCGGATCATCGTCGATACGTCGCCAAGGACCTCCCCAGATTCGCTTCCGCTGCTTGGTCTGCCCAGTTCAGTCCAGTGCAAATGAACGCGCGGAACTGAAGCGCCGCGATCGTCAAACGTACGCCGCGGCGTGGGCTTACAGTCCACGCGATCATTTCGCCGTATTTTTTATAACCTGCTGATTTTCCAAGGCCGCAGCGCCGATCAGGCGAAGCAGAATTAGTACTCTTGATCGCCTGTATTCCTTGAATACCAGATCACCAAACTCGTTTCAGTACAGGTGGCCGGATGGCACTCCAGATAGTCCGGAATGCAGACGGGCCACGCTGACACGTTCCTGACAATTTCCTAAAGGAGAGTGCAAAGATGCAGACGCGATGGATCAGAAGGTTGGGGATCTCTGCCCTGGTGGGACTCGGCACGATGGCAACCTGGGGGTGCGGAGACAGTGTGGGAACCATGACCCAGAGCGTCACCCTGGCGGGCGCGGTGCAGAAGGGCCCATTTGTGCTGGGTTCGACGGTAAATGTGTCCACTCTGGATGCCAAGGGCAACCCGCTCGGCCAGGTGTTCAACACCAAGACGAGCAGCGATCTCGGCGAGTTCCAGGTCGACTTCACGGCGAGCGGACAAGTCTCTTTGGAAGGCAGCGGCTTTTACTATAATGAGGTGAGCGGTGGGCTGTCCACCGCCAGCATCACCCTTCGCGCGTACTACGAAATTACCGCGGGTGGCAAGCAGGAGGCCTACGTCAACCTGGTCACCCACCTTACCTACGACCGCATCAAACGCCTCGTCGCCGACGGAGCGACTTTCGCCGCCGCAACCAAGCAGGCCGAGGACGAGCTGCGCACGGCGCTAGGTGTGGGCGGTTCCTCATTCGTCCCGGGCAAGGCCGGCATCGACATGAATATCCTGGGCGGGGACACCGATGCCAACGACTATCTGTTCGCAGTGAGCGCGCTGGTCGCGCAGGCTGCCGCCACCAAGGCGACCCTGGGGGCTGGCTCGGTCGATGCGGTGCTTCAGGAGCTGCTAAATACCACCGCCGCGGATCTAGCCGATGATGGAAAGCTCACCGCCGCGCTGGCCACGACCTATCAGCAGGCCCAGCTTGCCCTGCAGCCGGAAGACATCATGAACAAGCTCCGCGCGCGGCTGTCCGCCATCGGGTCCACCGCGAGCATTCCCGACCTGAACCGGATCATCGACACGGACGGCGACGGAATCCCCAATGCCAAGGATAACTGTCTGCTGATTGCCAACCCGATGCAGGACGTCATAAAAGATGGACTGTGCCGCATCGTCAAGACCAACAGCGTCTCCATCCCGGAAGGCACTGTGTCGGCGACCATACTGGCCGGCGATCTGGATCACAGCGGCACCACCAGCGTCGTCGCATTCGTGAATCCCGCGGCATCCACCGATGCGGCCGTTGCCCGAGTTTTTGCCCAAAGCGCCACCGGCCGGCTCCAGACCCCCAGGGACATCAGACTTCCTTTGGCGGCAGGCTTTACCAGTAGCGCAAACCAGGCCTTCGTAATTGACGATGTCAGCAAAGATGGAGAAAAGGACATCATACTCAGCAGCGGTACCTGGATGGCGGTTTACCCCACCGACGGCAAAGGTGGCTTCGGGGCCCCCGGGGCCCTGACCCAGAACCCGCCGCAGATGATCGGCGGGTTCCCATTTACGGGCTATGCCGGACCCATCGCTGTAGGAGACTTCGACGGCAACGGCCTCCCCGACATCGCTGGCACTCCGTTCCATCCCTTCGGCACGGGAATCACCCTCAACCCGGTTGTGCTGCAGCTCCAGACGGCGGCGGGGGTCTGGGCGGCGCCGAAGGTGGTCTCCATGCTGTCCAGTCCCATGGCGGGCAACATTCCTACGGTGGCCGCCGCCGACCTGAATCACGACAACAAGCCCGATCTGGTTACAGTCAATTATGACGTGTTGCCCAACCCTCCGTTTGTCGCGGTGCTGCTCGGAGACGGCGCCGGCGGTTTCGCGGCCATGCCATCCATCCCGCTGTCGCAGGGTGGGAGTCCAGTTGTTGTCGATGTCAACTCGGATACCCTGCAAGACGTGCTGATCCAAAACACGGTCTCCGGAGGAGGGAGTCCCTTGTTTTTGCAGCTACTTGGAGACGGAACCGGCAAGCTGGCGGCGCCCACGACCGCCGTCGCTGGATCCATAGGGATCGCTGGGAGTGTATTCGTGGGCAACTTTACGAAGGATTCACTTGTGGACATCATGACGCCCGGAAACATCAGCAGCCCATTTTTGTTTCTGTCTGGAACCGGCACCGGGTTCAAGGCGCAGCCGACCAAGATCGCCAACCTGTCGCGGTCCGGCCAGGGAACGGCCGTCGATCTGAACAAGGACGGCGTGCTCGATTTCGTCGACAACGATGGGCTGACTCTCTCGACGATTCTCATCAACCCATAAAGGCCGCCCACTTTCTCCATTCGGGTTGATATTGTCCGTTCAGCACTGTGAGTATCCACCGCACGCGCCATGACATGCTCCTTCATCGTCCAACTTGGGTACGAACGGGGCGTGCTTAATTTGCGCTCACGTCCGGGGCAAGGATTTTTTTCT
>DLVS01000044.1 GCA_003445095.1 Verrucomicrobiales bacterium | reverse complement strand
CAGACGCGGATGACGTAGGCGAGCTGCGCTTGGTCGAAGGGATCTATCTCCGCGAGGCGTTTCGATCCGAGCACCGTGTTTAGCAGCTCCGCTTCGTCGTCTTCCAACTCGGGTTCAGACCACCCGGCGCAGAGGCGACCTTGTTCGCTTTCGAGTATTGCCGCCGTGATCCGGCCGCCACTGGCCAAGGTGGCCATGCGAGTGATCGCGGCGTTGAGATCGCGGAAGTTCGCGCTCCAGCGGGCGTCTGGCGAATGGGCGAATTTCAGGAACAGCTCGCGCACTTCCTTGCTCATAGTCACCCGAGTGCCGTGCTTGCGAGCGTACTGTTCGAGCTCGTAGTCAAGATTCGGAGCGATGTCTTCCGCGCGCTCACGCAAGCCCGGGAGGCGAAACGTCCACAGGTTCAGGCGCGCCAACAGGTCTTCGCGGAAGCGGCCTTCGCGGACTCGCTCCGGTAAATCGCGGTTGGTGCCCGTGATGAGTTGGAAATCACTGGTCACCTCACGATCACCGCCGAACGGCGGAAACCGTTTCTCTTCCAACGCTCGCAACAGCATCGCTTGTTCGTCCAAGCCGAGTTCGCCGACTTCGTCGAGGAACAGGAGTCCGCGATCGGCCGTGCGCAGCAGACCCGCCCGATCCTTCAGAGCGCCGGTGAACGCGCCCTTCACGTGACCGAACAGGGCACTCATTGCCGAGTCACCGCGCAAGGTGGCGCAATTCACTTCCACAAAACTCCCTGAGATCTGATGTCGCGATTTCTTCAACTCGTAGATTCGCCGTGCGAGCTGAGATTTCCCCGCCCCGGTCGGCCCCATCAGCAACATCGGATCGCGCGACTGGACGGCGACGTGTTCGATTTGCTCGATCAATTGGTTGAAGCGGGCATTCCGAGTCTCAATGCCCCCTTTCAGGAAGGACCGTGCTTCCGTGGCCTCTTTGCGAAACCGCGCGGCGATCCGGTCATAGCGGGACAGATCAAGGTCAATGATGCTGTAGGTTCCCTCGGGCGATTTGGCTTTCCGTTCTTTGGGCGAGGTCTGTACGAGGCGCGCCGGGAAATGCCGGCTCTCGGTCAGGAGAAACAGGCAGATTTGTTGAACGTGCGTGCCCGTGGTGATGTGGACGAGGTAATCCTCGCGGTCGGGATTGAAGGCGTAGCTGCTCGTGAACTCGTGCAGCGCCGCGAAGACTTCCTCAAAGTCCCACGGATTCTTTAGATCGTGCGGATGCAGCCGCACTTCCGTCTCCGGTGAAACGCGTCCGATGTCGGTGGCGACGCACTTCGCCGTGTCGAGGAACGACGACTGGTAGAGCAGTTCGACACGACTGACGACCAGGTCGTCATGCTGACAGAGCGAAACGGTCGGGCGCCACTTCTGCCAACGCTCCTGGTGGAAACCCGAGTCCAATACGCTGCCAAGAACTCCCAGGACGACAGTCTTTTTCATGACGTTCGACGATCATTGTTCCCTAGCCCAGCAGCAGGCGAGGCAACGAAGCTCCACCTGCGGGGGATGACGCCCGTTGCGATATGGAGGTTGGAGTCCCTTCACTTCGGTTCCTACGGTCGATGAGCCTACCTTCCACTTTCGGTGAAAATGGAAACAGGGTTATCAGTCGCCGTAAAGCGCAGTATTTAGCTTATCAGCGAGTGTGCACAATCTCCCCGACGACGCCTTCACGGCGGAATGAACGAAAATAGGCCAAATATGAGTGTTTTCACTCGTTGTTCCGACTGGCACGCCCATTGCACTACGGCAAGTCGAACAAAACAAAAGGCAGGATATGGCCAACAAGACTCTCTTCCAGACGTTCGCTGGTGAGCTGTCCCAGGCGGACGCAGTGAACGAAGCCGGCGCCAAGGCGTTTGCTTTCACTCCGAAACACGCGCTCGCCCAATACGCGGTGACCGGCTGTTTGAACGGAACCTTTTACCCCAACGCCGAAACTCAGTTGGAGCGGGTGTTGGAGTTGGCGAGCGCGGTTGGACCCGAGTTCACCGCGCAGACCGCGGTGTACAGCCGCGAGCGAGGGCACATGAAGGATATGCCCGCGTTGCTTTGCGCGGCGTTGAGCGTGCTCGATGCCGAGAAGTTGAAGGCCGTGTTCCCGCGCGTTTGCGACGACGGCAAGATGGTCCGGAACTTCGTACAGATCGTGCGCTCCGGCGCCGTCGGGCGGAAGTCGCTCGGCTCGGTGCCGAAGAAACTGGTCCAGCGCTGGCTCGAGTCGCGAACCGACGAACAGCTCTTCCGCGCCACGGTGGGCCAGAGCCCGTCGTTGGCCGACGTGGTGAAGATGGTTCACCCGCGGCCGACGAGTCCGACCCGCGCGGCGTTCTACGGCTGGTTGCTCGGTCGCGAGCACAACCCAGACGCATTGCCGGAGTGCGTGAAAGGGTTTGAAGCCTTCAAGCGCAACCCGACCCAAGACGTGCCTGACGTGCCGTTCCAGATGCTGACGGCGCTGTCGCTGGGTTCGGCCGAATGGACCGCCATTGCGCGGCGGGCACCGTGGCAAATGACCCGGATGAATCTGAACACGTTTGCCCGGCACGGCGTGTTCAACGACCGCAAGGTCACCCGAATGGTGGCTGAGCGGTTGCGTGAACCAACTAACGTGCGGAAGGCGCGAGTCTTCCCGTATCAGTTGATGGTTGCGCATACGCAAGTGGACAACGCGGTGCCCGCCGAGGTGCGGGAGGCGTTGCAAGACGCGATGGAAGTCGCGCTCGAAAACGTTCCCGTAATCGCGGGCCGGGTGGTCGTTTGCCCGGACGTGTCCGGGTCAATGCAGTCGCCGGTGACGGGACACCGTACGGGGTCCACTACAGCGGTGCGTTGCCTCGACGTCGCCGCTCTCGTGGCCGCGGCGTTGCTGCGAAAGAATCGCCACGCAGAAGTGCTGCCGTTCTCCGACGACGTTGTGCCGGTGAGATTGAATCCGCGCGACTCAGTGATGACCAATGCGAAGCTATTGGCGGAGTTGCCGAGCGGCGGAACCAACTGCAGCGCACCGTTGCGGCAGTTGAATCAGCGGAAGGCTTCGGCCGACCTCGTAGTGCTCGTGTCGGATAACATGAGCTGGGTGGACGGCGACGGCGGAGGCCGCAGCACGGCCACCATGGCGGAGTGGGAAATCTTCCGCCGACGCAATCCGCAGGCGCGGCTCGTGTGCCTGGATGTCCAGCCCTATGGCTCGACTCAAGCGAAGGAGCGGGCGGACATCTTGAATGTCGGTGGCTTCTCG
>DLVS01000611.1 GCA_003445095.1 Verrucomicrobiales bacterium | reverse complement strand
CGGAACTATGGACTGCGCTGGCAAGCGCAGCGCGACGGCGCTTTCGGCCGGCCGAACTAGCTCAGCATGAATTGGCGCTCCGGTCTGCGGTCCACGTGCCGCGGCAAAGCGGTGTCGCCGCTGCGCTCTGTCACCGCACTCCTCCTGGCCGCCGCGCGGTTCATGGTCCCGATGCGCGTCCGACTGGGGACGAAGGAACTACCCATGAAACATAGTCGCGCAGGGAACGACGCGCACCTTCCTTTCGGACTATGATCACAGTGGGCCAGTGGGTACCCCAGTGTTTCTACACGTGCTGGGTTAGTCAGCGCCTCTTCTCGTCGGCATCGATGTAATCCACGAACGTCTGGATATCATCGCGATGGGACAGGC
Source organism: Verrucomicrobiales bacterium (assembly GCA_003445095.1). Classification (GTDB taxonomy): domain Bacteria; phylum Verrucomicrobiota; class Verrucomicrobiia; order Limisphaerales; family UBA9464; genus UBA9464. The sequence continues at coordinate 9,026 of DLVS01000611.1, read as the reverse complement.
TGGACTCGGCTTTGCGTTGGCGCAGTCGTTCCCGTAGTGCCGGATCATTTTCCTCTCGACCTCGGTTTAGCAACCACTGGTTGAACTTGGCCTTTTCTTCTGACGACCGGTGGACGTGCTGCCGAACCCAGTCGAACACCTGACCGTCGGTTATGGTTCCTTTGACGAGGGCGATAAAATCCTCGGCTTTTAGGCCCGCCGCCTCCAACCAGCGAGCGTCAAAACCGGCGTGGGCGAAGTTGGGTTGGTAATCGGGGTGTAGCTGCCCGGCCAGATGAAGCCGAATTTTGTCGATGAAACGGGGCAAATAACACCACCCGTCCATTTGTTCCCGCGGCGAGCGCGGATAAATGACGTCGCTCATGAACGAGGATCGTGCGCAAACCTCTGGACAATTTCACGAAGAACTTTGCTACCTCGCGACCGCCTCGAGCGGGATTCCATCTGGTTGGGCTAAGGGAGCAACTCCACCAAAGAGTGTATCGCCTCACCTTCGCTTAGCCGTAGCCGTATCAAAGCAGTTGGAAATGGAAGAAGACTCACGCGAAGGCACGATGCTGCGAAGAAAAAGTACTGAATTCGCCGCGGGCGGCGGCTCATCGTTCGGTGAGCCGTCCGGCGAGCGACCGCCCCATGACCCAGCCTTCTCCTTCGCAGCTTCGCGCGCAATCGTAACGGCATGGCTTAGCTGGGGCATCAGTGTTCATCAGCGGGTTCGAGTTCATCTAGCAGCTGTGATTCCTTCGAACGTCTGGACAAAATGTTTGTGGCCAGACAGGACAGTTGCCGCGGCCTTCAGCTTGAGAGTGGCGCTCGACGGTCGGCCAACATTCGACAGGCCCACAATTTGCATGGGTACGGCGCTCGATCTCTCACGGCGGCGCCAGGAGCGGAGTTACCGCACGGTCTAACTCGCGGGCAGTCAGGGCCCCTAAGTAGCGGGCAGCGACGCGACCGTGCCGGTCCAGAATCCACGTGGTCGGCAGTTGGGAAATGGAGAAAGCCTGCTGAACCTCGGGATTCGCCAATAGGATGGGGTAGTTCAGTTCGTGCCGCTTCACGAAAGGCTGTACTGTCGTGGCTCCGCCCTCATCCGTTGCGGCCCCAATGACCATCACTCCGTTGGTTTCCCGGCTCGTGTGAAAGGCATTCAACTCCGGCAATTCCCGGCGGCAAGGTGGGCACCAGGTCGCCCAAAAATTGAGCACCACGACTTTTCCGAGGAACTCGCTCGACCGAACGGTTTGGCCCGCCAGGTTCGTCATGGCCCAGTCCGGCGCGGGAAAGCCACCACCCGGCAGGCGCATAAATCCGTTGCTCGTCGGCCGGCTCGCCAGCCAGCCCAAGACCACCGCCAAAAGGAACAGGTACAGCCAGCGCGCTTTCATTCAGTGAGCGGGCGCGTCGGAGCTCCCATAGCCTGGCGAATGGCGGCGTGGAGCACCGGACGCCACTGATCGTATCCCAGGCTGTTGAGATGGAGGCGATCGGGTAGGAACAAACGTGGATTGGGCTCGCCGTCTGGACCGAGGATGGGCGAGGCGGTGTCCGCGTAAATGACCTTCGAGCGGTCGGTGGCGAATCGTAAAAGTCCGGCGTTCACCGCACGTTGCGCTTCGAGCAGGTGTAGGCGTTGGGGGCTTGGCTTGACGGCTAAGAGCACCACGGGAGTTTCAGGCAAATCCCGTTGAACTCGCTCCAGAAACTGACGGTAGCGATCAAGCACCACGGTGACGGGCGTTCCTTGAGCCAAGTCGTTGTCACCCTCGTAAACTAGAATGACTCGCGGCGAGTAGACTTGGACGACTCGCGGGTAGAAGTGCAGCAAGTCGGCCATCGTCGAACCGCCAAAACCGCGATTCAGTGCCGGCCATTCTGGAAAAGCAGTGGGCAGATTTGTCCAAACTCGAAAACTTGAGCTGCCGACGAAGAGGACGGGATGTCGCGGAGGAGGCGTCTTTTGGTCGGCTAATTCGAAATCGCGGATCGCTCCATCGAATGGGTTGGTTGGGACTGGTTCGGTCGCCTGGAGCAACAGACCACCGCATAAAATCAATAGTCCCCCGTGCCGTTGGAAACAGCGCATGGAAGTAAGATGCAGGAATTACGGGTGCACCACCAGGACGGTTCCCGAGTGAACGAAGCCGCCCAAGCGGCCCTCGACCGCGACGGGGTCACGGGGCCGCTGCCTGCGATGAAAATCGTGAACTGAAACATTCGAGGGCGGGAACATTGTCCGACTTCGCGCCGCTTCGCCGGAGAACGGCCGACGCCAAGCGGCTGCCCAACCAAACCACCCACTGGGCCGCACTTGCCATAAGTGCAGGTGCGGCCCTTTTATTGAAGCGACGCGTTCGTCCACACCCTCAATCAAAACATGAAACACAAACCGATAGTGAGACTTCTCGCGCTGGCCCTCGGGGTGGCGCTTACCGGTTCTGCCGCCCTCGCGCAGCAGAAGAAACCCAACATCCTCGTCATTTGGGGCGACGACATCGGACAATTCAACATTAGCGCCTACAACCGAGGAATGATGGGCTACAAAACGCCGAACATCGACCGCATCGCCAATGAAGGCGCGCTGTTCACCGACTGGTACGGGCAGCAGAGCTGCACTGCCGGCCGCGCGGCATTCATTACTGGACAATCGCCCATCCGCACTGGCCTTACCAAGGTAGGCCTGCCCGGCGCGCCCGAAGGTATGAAAAAGGAAGACCCCACCATCGCCACACTGCTCAAGGCGCAAGGCTATCTGACCGGTCAGTTCGGCAAGAATCATCTCGGTGACACCGACGACACGCTGCCCACCTTCCACGGCTTCGACGAGTTCTTTGGCAATCTCTACCACTTGAATGCGGAGGAAGAACCCGAGAACCCCGACTACCCGAAAGGGCCGGAGTTCAAAAAGAAGTTCGGACCTCGTGGCGTCATCCACAGTTTCGCGGATGGCCGCATAACTGACACCGGCCCGCTCACCCGCAAGCGCATGGAAACCATTGACGAAGAGGTCAACGTCAAGGCGCTCGATTTCATGGAGCGCGCGAAAAAGGCGGATAAGCCGTTCTTCCTTTGGTGGAACTCCACGCGGATGCACATCTTTACCCACCTTAAACTTGAGTCCGACGGCAAGACCGGCTTGGGCATTTATGCGGATGGCATGGTGGAGCACGACGGTCACGTCGGCCAGGTGCTCAACAAACTCAAAGAACTCGGTCTCGAGGACAACACCATCGTCATGTATTCGTCCGACAACGGTGCTGAGACCTTCACCTGGCCGGACGGCGGCACCACGATGTTCCGCGGTGAGAAGAACACTCAGTGGGAAGGCGGCTACCGCGTGCCTTGCCTGATCAAGTGGCCTGGCGTGATCAAACCCGGCACCGTGATCAACGACATCGGCGCCCACGAAGACATGCTCACCACTTTCGTGACGGCGGCGGGCGACCCGACGGCGAAGGAAGATTTGCTCAAAGGCAGAAAGATCGGTGACCGCACCTACAAGGTTCACCTCGATGGCTACGACTTGGCGCCTGCCTTCAAGGGTCAAGGCGAATGGCCGCGCAAAGAATTCATCTACTGGACCGACGACGGCAGCGTCGCGGCCTTGCGCTACAACAACTGGAAAATCTCGTTTCTACAGCAGGAAGCTGAGGGGTTGGAGGTCTGGCAAAAACCATTTACGCCTTTGCGCGCTCCGGCGCTGACGAACCTGCGCATGGATCCTTTTGAACGGGCTCAGCAAGAGCACGCCATGGGTTTCCAACGCTGGTATTTAGAGCACATGTTCGTGATTGCGCCGGCCGGAGCCTATGTCGGCCAGTGGCTGCAGAGCTTCCGGGAATTCCCACCCCGCCAGAAGCCCGGCAGCTTCAACCTCGACCGCGTGATGGAAGCGGTGACGGCTGGCACCAAGCAGTGAGGCAAACTTTCTGCAAACACGATCAGTACTCCATGGGTCGCGCCGCGGTCCGACGGCGCGGCCCTTCTCCCCAACAACAACACGCCTGAATCCTTTGAGGAAAAACCACCCACTCAAGGCCATCCTTGAACCCCAGAGTCTTGGATTATCGCCAGCGTTCGAGGCGCACGCCGCTATTTTCCCCTGCCAGTTGTGCCCGGACCGATTCGGCTCGCTCGCTAATGAACCACTTCAGCGGATGCGGCGCCCGATTGCGGCCGAATCCAGGGCCCTCGTTGGCAGAATCACCAAGGCTGGTCGCGTCGACCGCCTGCGCAAAGCGAGAGGATTTTCTCGGCGACTCCTCCACGACTACTGGCCGAAGCAACCTCGCGAGTTCGTCCACGCGAAGGTTCAGACGTTCCGGGACAAATATTCTCGTGAGCAGGTCTTGGAGGGTTCGCTGGTAAAGTGACTTGAACTCGGGCACCGCCATGACTCGTTCCAACAGACGGTGCGAGCTCATCCATGGATGCATGATGCTGGCGTGCGCGCGGTCCGAAACCGATCCGGCAGCGCCAAACTTGCCCCAAGCGTTATCGAGATCCCAAGGGATGAACTGGAACTTGTGCGTGTCGGGACTCAGCCACAGGTAAAAGTTTTGCCCGTTGTTCAGGAAGCCGTCGTAGCTCGACAACAACACGGTCGTGGCCAAAAAGCGTGCGAACTCATCGAGCTCAAGGAACTCGCCCACGCGCGCCGCAAAGGTTGCATTGTTCGCATGGCCGAGCAGTTTGGCGAATTCGATCACGCGCTCTGACTGCGCGGCGGTCAACTTGCCCTTGGGATCATAGATACCGTCGTAAGCCGCCCAGTTGTCTCCCAGGTCAGCGAAGAGGTCCATGGTCACGGGCTTAAAGAGGACGCCCTGACGGGTGCCGAATCGCTCAGCCGCGAAGGACTCGTCCACATTCTCCACGACGGCATACAAGCCCAGATAGGTGGGCGGAGTCGCGCCGATGGTCACGAAGAGGCGCGCATAAGCGGTGCGCGGTGACGGCACACCCGCAGCGCGGTACAATTCGTAACCCAGGACGTCGTGTAGGCACGAATCATCCGTAACCATATTGGCGAAATTTAGCGTCGTCCGGCCGGCAAGTGAGTTGGTCTTGGTAAACTTATTGAGGTCCACCTTGAAGGGGCGTTTCGCCATCCGCTGCGAGCGCAAATAAGTACCGTTGCCTTTGTAGCGCACGGCGGCGTCCGCAAATGTGCGGTCTTCAAACTCTACGGTGGCATGAACCCATTCAAACTCGATCCCACGGACCCCGGCCAAGCCGTTGCGCTTCGCACCCGGATTACGCAGCTCAAAGCGGCCGCCGCCCGATTGCTCGAGCGGCTCGATCTGCCGCGGCTCGATGTCGGCCCACTCGGCCGGTGTGAAGCGCAGATGAACAGTCCAAATATTGGTCGTGTCGAACAGGCTGGCCCCGTTGGTGATGGCCGCAGTAGACCGACGGGAAGCGAGCGCCGCTAACGCGTTCGTCGGTGTGGGTGCTAGTTCTTCGCGCGGCTCTGGTTCCCGCCCTCGGCGGCTGCGCGCTTCCGACGGACGGTTCTCCTTCATTTCCACCATCCATTGGCGGATCGATCCGATGGACCAGACGATGCTCCCGACGGCGAACGCCAAGGCGACCAGGGTCAGCGCTTTGCGGGAGCCAGGTTTCGGCGAGCGGGGACGCATTCCGGACGGCACCGTAACGTCCTTCCCGCCGAATGCCAGCCCCGCGGCCAGCCAAGCAGCCAAGTCAACGGACATTCCGGCGAAACATCACGGCTATCGGCGCCCACGGATTGTCGAAATCGGAGAAGTTCGAAACAGAATGTTTTCAGGGTGCTCGCGTCCCGCCTTTCCGTGGATTCTCTCCCGGTCATGCCGACCCAGCATCTCCAGGTTGCCGCTGCGCAAATGAAGTTTCGTCCGACGCTTCGAGAGAACGTCGAGCTCATCCGGCACCTCATCTCCCAAGCGGCCCAGTGCGGCAGCGATCTTATCCTATTCCCGGAATGCGCCATCACGGGATACTCCGTGGACTTCGCGCGAGTGAAGGCTTCCGAGATCGAGGCCGGACTCGTGGCAGTTGCCGAAGCGGCGCGAGCGCACCGCTGCCACGTGTTAGTTGGGTCGCCCACTTATGCTCGTGGACGGTGGTTCAATTCGTTGGTTGGTTTCAATCGACGGGGCCGCGAAACGTTTCGCTATCACAAAATCCATCTCACCCCGCGTGATGCGCAGTTTTTCACTCCGGGTAATTCCTTGGCCTTCTTTCGCATCGAGGGCGTTGGTTGTGCGGCGATCATTTGTCACGAGCGGCGCTTTCCTGAGTTGGTTCGACTGCCGGTGATGATGGGGGCGCAGATCGTTTTTCATCCCAATGCCGGTTTGGATACCCTCGCCGTGTCGAAAACAAAACGGGGCGGACGCGACGGGATCGCCGTCCGTGCCTTCGAGAATCAGGTCTTCTACGTTTTTGCGAACTCGGTGGGACGGCAGAGCAGGGGATTGTGGTCGGCCGGCGATTCCAAAATTGTCGCCCCCGATTTGGAGGTGCTGACACTCGCCAACAACCGCGACGAGATGCTGATCCACGCGCGTCTCGACCTGTCGTTGGCGGGACGCAAGTACGCGCGGGAAGCGTTGCGGCAGCCGGCGTTTCTGCGCGCGCATTGGAAATCGATCCTTTCGGCCTGCCGGCGTCAGCTTGATCGAGGTTCCCGGAAGTGATGAACGGCGACGGCGCGCCAAGGCAACGCCGCTGCTCAGTGACGTGCCGTCGAGAGTGCAGAGCCTGAAACCGACGCGCAATCGGCGCGTTCACTGGAGCAGCCTGGTTGGGCATCAGGCTCATGGCATCCATCCAAATGGTTTTGATGACTGACCCGTCTCATGCTCGCATTTCCTCAAGTACGCGCGCAGCTTCCATCCAGATACCACGAAGGCCGCTGCAACTGTCAAAACGACAATCCCAGTCATCACGTCGTGCTTGTGAACATCGTTGCTCTTCTGCTCTGGCGATAAATTCAGGAAGAGAATCAAAAGACCAACGGTGACAACGATTGCAAGCGAACCTAGTCCGACCATAAAGCGCCAAGCTGCTCGCATTGCTTGCAACTCGCCAATGCTCCATTGTCTTGATTTCTTCTCCGGAGGAAGCAGGGGTGGGGTTTCCATACGATTGGTGATGCCTAACGCTACATGTATGGTAATCCGAAGTTATTAAACCGGCGGACGGCTGGGCCGGAAGGACAGCCCGGCCAGGACGACGGTGAATAACTTCGCCGAGCCGGCGCGGCGCCGTTTCTGCGGTGGCGTGTGGACAGCATTTTAAGGTAGGTCTCCGCTGGTTTTGTGGCACGCCATCTTGACTTGGGGATCGCCCATCACTGCGGTGATGCAAGTTGGCCGATTCTCCAACCGCGGCTCCGTCCAATTTACGTCGCCGAAGCCTTGGCGAAGGTGGGCCGCAGAATGAAGTCGGGCGATTCACCGCTCATCTCCATTCCTACCCTCTCCGCCCGACCTATTCCGCTGTGGTGTTCGGCGTTCTCATGGACTCTTTCGCTTACAAATAATCAACTCCTGATCGTTTTTGTCTGATATTTCTGTGGGCGAGAACCAGGAGCGGCGACCACAATCGTCAACGAATCTCCCACCAACTCATATGCAACACTGACGGGCGTCGAATTGGTAAGCGACTCCGCTGGCTGAATAACAAGGAGCTTGAGGTTGCTGGCAGTGTCCAACTTGAACGAATACTTCGTCTCCTTTCCACTCTCGTCTTTGAAGGTAAGTTTATCTCCTCTGAAGACATACTGGTAAGCCACGTTCCTTTTTTGGCCGTTTTGACTTTCTGTTTGCGCCAGCCAGATCCCTTGGATGCTCGCTTGGTCGGTGGGTTTTGGTGCGTCTGCGGCAATGCCGCGTAATAAGGCGCAAGCTAGAGCCAGTGCAAAGATGGTGGTTTTCATAATCGCAAAATGCTAAAACGGCTAACGGCGCTGCTCAATGAAGCGCCGCCGAGCGTGCAGAAAATCGAACCGAAGCACAACCGGCGCGTGCACTGCAGCAGCATGGTTGTTACGCCGCTGGTTCATGGACTCTGCAACTCCGATCTCCGGTACTCAGAGATTTAGCAGTGATGCTACGAAACGCCTTCCGAAGGACAAGTCCACTCGGAAGCGCTCGCATGAACTCCCCTGGTGACCACAACTGTATAGTCCTCGGCGAACGGAATGCCCAAATCGTTCAGAAGAGAAAGAAGGGTCAGAAGCGAGATGTTCTTGTTGTACGGAGTGCCGGACTCAAACCTGATCGCTAAATAGCTCCACTCATCGATGAACAGTCGTTCAGTGTAACCAGCCTCTCGCAACTGCCGCCAAAGATGCTCCACGCTCCCGTGAAGCCGGACATGGTCGTCGAAGATAATCGCGACATGTGACCCGCACCCAATCACTGGACAGGGCGACCTGGAGGAAAATCGCCTGGTGCGGTTCCCTGGAGCGGAATCGTCGGGTTAGTCGTGGCCATGCACTTCAAGCGGTCAACGACCGCTATCGGAGGTTGTTCATGAACCACATCACCGCGCCGATGACGGCAGCGAAGAAGGCTCCAGCGATGAGCGCCGCCACAAACTGCTGTCTCCGCTTCCGGCGATTGCTGCGCCCCTGTCCCGGAAGAAGGTAGTAGCGGTGCTCTTCTGGATTATGCTTCTTGGCGAACCACATGTTTTGTCGCTGAGACCGCGCGGTTATGCCCAAGGAATTCCCCAGTGGCAATGGGGAGCCCCAAATACGCCGCAGCTCCCGAAGCTGGTGGCGGCGGCTCCGCTCCAGGGCAGCACGGCGGACTTCCGAAAGACTTCGCCACTGGAACGCCAATTGGCCGCCCGGAATGCAGCGGCAGACTGCGACCGATTGAACCCGAATTCCGAAATTGGCGTCTGCCGGTGAGGGCGGGAACTGGGGAGCATACGCCTCCGGCGTGTTGTTTTCGGCGTCCCGCCGAAAACATCGTTCCACCATCTTTTCTGCCGGGCGTACCCACAGAGAGTGGTTGACGAAGGTCTGG
>DLVS01000444.1 GCA_003445095.1 Verrucomicrobiales bacterium | reverse complement strand
GCGCGGGCGGAAACCGGCCAGCAATTCCCCCTTGGTGTCGGCCTCTTTCACCCGGTCTTGTTGGAGGTACTGACTCGACTGGCGATAGCCTTGGCTGGTCACGAGGAGGCGGTGTAGTTTCTTGACCGACCAGCCGTTCTCCATGAACCAGTGCGCCAGCCAGTCGAGCAACTCGGGTTGCGTGGGCTTGCCGCCCATCTTGCCAAAATTATTGGGTGTGCTCACGAGGCACCTGCCGATGTGCATCTGCCAGCCGCGGTTGACGATGACGCGGGCGGTCAGGGGATTGTCCGGACGAGTCAACCATTCAGCGAGTTCCAGCCGACCGCTGCCCCGGACATTGGTCGGCAAGGCGCCGCCACCCAAAACGCGGAGGAATCCCCGCGGAATTTCATCCCCCAATTTCTCGGGTTCGCCACGCTGTTGCAGGCGCGCATTGTGCGGCGTGCCTTCCACCGTTCCGTAGGCCATCGGAACCGGACCATCCGCGAGCAACTGATCGAGTTCCCGGCGAGCTTTGTCGGTTTCTGAAGCTGCTGCGGCCAGTTGGCTCCTGAGTTCTGCCGCCTGCTCACGGCGAGCGTGTTGGGCTTCATTCGCCAGTGCGATCTCTGAGGCACCGAGGGGAACCAGCGGATTCTCTCCAATGACAAAATTGTCGGCGTCCAAAGCAGGTTTCACTCCGGCCAGATGTCCGTAACTGTCGATGAATGTGTAGTCGATGCTGCCATCCCAATTGCTAGCGAATTGCCCGGAGAATTCGGTCCGCTCGGTGCGCGTGGCGATAACTCCAGTGTATCGCTTGGCCCTGAGATCAAGGTTCAGTTGGACCTGGTACCATTCGCCAATTTGTAATTTCCCTGCGGGTTCACGCTGATCGCCGCTCCGTCGAAAGAATTGGCTGCCAGTGATGAACAACTCAACGGCCGGCGACGAGCCTGCGCCGTGTCCGAGGTAGTAGCGCCACGAACCTTCGCCGCCAGCTTCCTGACTGGAACAGCGGAAATCAAAGCTGGCGAAGAGTTGACCCATGGAGTCGGCCTTCCAGCGATTAGTCAACGTTTGGCCAAATCCGTTGTAGGCGCCGCTATTCGGCAGATGAATGCCCAGTTGGCCGGGGCCAAACAGATTGTGGAATGGGCTCTGCGATTCGGCGGAGATGGTCACCACACTCTTGGGGCCAGGTCCCCAAGGCTTCACCGGCGGCTTCCCGTCGTCTTGGAGCTCAAAGTCACCGTCGTGACCAGCCAGTTGTTTCAGTTGGTTGGCAAGCACCGCGGGATCGGGACCGGTCCGCGACGACGCCACGAGCACCGCATTGGTGGAGACGGCGGAGAATGGCATCGTCTGCACGCCGAGATTGTCGAGCTTCAGTCCAGGCAGCGGGTTATCGACGGGTTCGTTCGACTCAACACACACGTAGTCGACTTGTCCCGTCCACGACGGAGAAAGCGGTATGTCCTGAAAGGTCACCACATCACCTGGCGACCCGATACTCCCGGATATCCTCTGCGCAGTCGGGTCCAAGCTGATTTGCAGATTCTGCCATTGGTTCAGCGGAAGTGATCGCAGGGTTTGTCGATGATCTCCTATGTTGAGGGAAATCGATTCGGCAGAAATGAATACTTCGGCCGCGGGGATTCCCTCCTGAGAGCCGATCCAGAACCGGTGGCTACCGTGACTCGGAGTGGAATTCGTCAACGGGCAGAAATCGAGATTCACATAAAGGCGCTCGCCGCGGTGGTGGCGGTGGCCGGGCGGCAAGGCTTGACCAAGCCGATACGAGTTGGTTCCGCCCGGTATCTGCGCCCCGACGGCTCCGAGCGCGTGGAGATGCTTGAACGGGCTTTGCGCCTCGGTGGTGACGGCGATCGGCCCCTCGTAGACCCACGGCGGCACGAGGACTCCTTTGCTGCCTCCTGCGGCCGGCGCTTGCATTTCAAAATCACCATCGAGGTCGTCCAGTGATCGTAGAACCACTGCGGGGACGGATTGGTTTTGCTTTTGAAGTTGTTGAGCCAAGGAAGCGACTTGTTGGTCGAAGGCGCGCCATTTCACTTCGACTTCATCCGGTGGCGTGAGCGGAACCAGCGCCCGGCGTTTCTGCTTCTGCTCCGACCCAGGAAATGCATAGCGCGTACTGTCAAAGATACCGTACAGCGCGTAGTAATCAGTCGCCGGAATCGGATCGAACTTGTGATTGTGGCAGCGCGCGCAGCCCAGACTCAGACCGAGCACCGCCTGGCCCAGGGTGTCGATGGTGTCCTGAACGGTAAGGTGATGATAGTTCTCCGAATCGAACCCAAAGCGACGCGAGACTGCGAGGAAGCCTGTGGCGGTGATCCGTTCCGCGTAGCGCTCGCGTAGACCCTCACGAGCGAGAATATCGCCTGCAATTTGTTCGCGGAGGAATTCGTCGTAGGGCTTGTCCGCGTTGAAGGCATCAATGACGTAATTGCGATAGCGCCAGGCATCGGGCACCGGATAATCGGCAGTTTCGCCGGCGGTATCGGCGTAACGGACCACATCGAGCCAATGGCGTCCCCAACGTTCGCCGTAATGCGGCGAGTCCAAGAGTCGATCGACCACGCGCGCGAATGCTTCAGGCGAGGTATCGCCGAGAAATGAGTCAACCTCTTGGGGCGAGGGCGGGAGTCCGGTCAGATCAAAAGTGGCCCGACGGATTAGCGTGCGCCGATCGGCCGGCGGGGCAGGGGAGGTATTCTGCGCTTCGAGATGCGCGAGAATGAATGGATCAATCGATGTCCGGGGCCAGCCGGGGTTTTTCACCGTCGGCGTCAACGGGTTCTTGATCGGCTGGAACGCCCAATGCGATTTTGGATCGGCCCCACCTTGTTCGCCGGGATGATTCGGTGAATCCGGATACGGCACACCCATCTTCACCCAAGCGACGAAGTCGGCGACGACTTGATTGGGCAGTGGGGCGCGACCTTCTTTGGGCGGAGGCATCGCCCGGTCCACTTCAGTATGGCGAATCGCGCGGATAAGCAGACTCCGTTCGGGATCTCCGGGAACAACTGCCGGTCCAGAATCGCCTCCGTGGAGCATGCTGGCGCGCGAATCCAGACGAAGGCCGCCCTTCAGTTTCTCAGCCCTTGCGCTATGGCATTCATAGCAGCGCTCGACCAACTGTGGGCGGATTCTGTTCTCAAAAAACTCAAGGCTGGTTCGATCGGCACGAACTTGAACGCCGCCGACCAGCATTGTCAGGAGTAAACCGCAGAGGGTCGCCCGATGCCTCGATGTGCGTCGTCCTAACCTCGAGGGAAAATGGTTCGGAAAACAGTCCATTGGCTATGCCATAACGATTAAGAGCATCGGGAAGACCGGCTGGGCCGATCAACCGAAAAGACCGAGTAGGGGTAAGCCTCGACGCAGTATTGGCTATTCAATTGCACTCGGGAACCCGGCTGGCCTTGATCATCTCAGGCAGCGCGGCATGCGTGATCCGCATTGGTGTGCACGTTCACGATCATTGTGCGTCATCAATTTCACTAACTGCGATCCCTGGAATAGTCCGATAAGTCGCGTGATCGGCCCTTTTCCAATCCAACTGGTGGCGAAGATTCCTCGTCGAGCCGGCAATCCATGGCGAAGCAAAGTCGATCGTCGCATCAAAGATGGCCTGAGTCATCTGCATCAAGGATGCGAAAATGCCGACACGCTGTCTCGTACCGAATCCCTGGGCCGCTCGGGCCATACCTCTGGCGGTTGGGGCCACGACAATCGAAAGAATGTTTTGGGCCTGTCGAGAGAAATGGTCGCCACATTCCAAAAGTCACGATCGGTCACAGGTTGCCAACTGATCCAGTCGTCCGATGCCTCCAGACTGGGATAGATCCACTCTCCTGGGTTCGGCCACACAACAGTGATAGAGCTTTGGTCCTTTGGAAGAACCCGCAAGTCGAGAGTACGAGGAGGACAGAGAGGCTCAAAAAAGCCGCAACAGAAAATCGGTACTACATGAAAACCGGAAAAGTCGGTGATCCAGGTCAAAGCTGGCGGGCTTGATTGCCCGCCTAGCATCGAAAGATGAAATGTGCGCGCCCGTCCGCAGCTCGCGCTTTCAAAGGTGAGGCCAGTATTTATATTCCAAATCCGAATTACGATATCGACCCCGTGCCCGGGCTGAGCACCCGGGACAGCCAGGACCCCGAGCGTGAATATTCCATCCAGACGAAACAGGTCCCCGGTTCCATCTCGAACTGGGCTAATGATTTGTCCATCGGGCATCAGCACTTCGATCCGCGCGCTCGACACTGGAACTTTGACGATCGAGCCGTTCCCATCACAGGTTGTGACATAAGGAAGCAGTTCGGTCGGTCGGCTGGGAAACAAATTGTGACATGAAAAGAATCCGTCTGCCACGGCAGCGGGTCCTAGCAGAGGCATTATGCCCACGATAAAGACCCAAGGACGTTTCCAGTCTGATTGCATATCGTTCGGTTACCTCACGCGAGGCACAGGTTCAAGTGAATTGGATCGGATTGCCAAGGCCGACAGTGTGTGGTCGCGGCGGAAAACGCGCGCTGCCACGCGGGTTAATTGCTCGGCGCAACAATAAGAGAAGTAAAGCTGCCTCGGCTTGTTCGGTATTGTTCCTGTTCGACCATATTACCCGTACCGGATTTTCAAACCGCCACTTCTCCACCACTTTCACGGCGCCGCCCACAATTGGAATTGGGGAGAGCACGCCCGCCTTAAGAGTTGCGGACGTCGCCCCGCCGTCCGCGTTGCGCATATGGAGTCTTCGTCGCGTTTGCTCGCCGAGGAACGCGTCGGTTTGGCGGACGAGGCGATTGCGACGTGATTCGCGGCGAGTTCGAGCTTGCCGTTCCGGTCAGTCTACCATCAGCAGACCGCCATTGACGTGGAGAGTCTGACCCGTGATGTAGGCGCTGGCGTCCGAGGCCAGGAA
>DLVS01000245.1 GCA_003445095.1 Verrucomicrobiales bacterium | reverse complement strand
CGTGTCCGACCGACGACGCGAGTTTCCGGGCGGGCCGTCAACAACGACTCCGCCCTGGAGCAACAGGCGGAAACCATGGGGAGTCGGGCGGCGGACGCGGGACAAACCGCCCTGACCGGAGCTTCACATGTGGGAGACATGCGCCTGGGGCCGGCAGTCGGCCGCAATGGCGGCGACGCTCCAAGATTCCTGGCGGCAAGCGCGGGCGGCGTAATCCAGCGCAACAAGCGGGGCGTTAAGCTCCTCGGTTTGGCGAAACCCAAATTATTCCAGTTCCCCGAACCCAAGCGTGAGAGGAAGGCGTCAGCCGCAATCGAGAGAATCGCGACACAGAATCTCGCTTTCCGGTTTCAGGCGAACAATCCCAACTCGATCTTCGCGGAATTTACGGTTTGCGGCGTGCTTCTTCCCGAGAACCTTGATCAAAAGGACTCGAAGCTCATCGGCGCCGGTCAGGTCGTGAACGTCATTGGGCCAGCCGCCCAAGACATGCAGCAGTATTTCCCATCGGACTTGAAAAAATCGATCGCCAAAATCGTCATGCAGACACTCCTGCTCGCGGATCAGATTGACTATCTCAGGGAGACTGACTTAACCGCTGGCAATAATCGGGTGCTGGTTGAAGTTCACTACTATTACAATCGGCCGCCATCATTTGCTGGTCGGTGGCACAAAGACACCCGCGGCGACACTATGTTCGTTAATTTGAATTACATAAATCCTGAGTCCCCAATCCCCGGTCCGGAATACCTCGTCAATCCGCATACAACCGAGGAACACGCCCGACAACGACGTGAACTCGTTCCCGATAGTTTCCTCACCGACCTCGAGTTCGCGCAAGACAACCTTGATGAACCGACTGAAATCGGCTGGGGAATGGTTCCGACCTATGGGGTCGTGAGCTTTGTCGACGAATTGATCCATCACACCACGCCTCTCGCGGGCGGACGAAAGGTGAGTGCGGAGCAATTGAGTGGAGATCCTGCACGCGGCCTCGTCGCCCCTGAAGAGCGTTTGGCGCTGAGCGATCTGGCGAGCGCGGCCAACAACCCCGTGTACGATCGTTTGGATCTGGAGTCTGCCGGTCTGAGTCCTGAAACTGCTTCGATCTTGTTGAATGCGTTTGCCGCTGAAAATTATAAGTCAGTCGGAATTTTCTATCTACCCCATCGGCAGCCGCTCACCGCAGACGGCAACACCTCTCGCCTCACCCGCCGCATGAGCGTGTCTGGCAGAGACGTGACCGACCCGCCTCCGGATGCTCGGCGTAGTTTCTTCCGAACCTGGGTCCGGTCGGTAACGGCCGGAATAGGATACATAACATAACTGTGAACTAAGGGCGATTTCCGATCAGCATCAGCGCTTTTGCCGCTTCGGAGGTTCCAGCTAACGGCACGCCGTAGAACTCTTGGATCAAAGACCGACGATCACCCACCGACCGCTGGGGGTATTCCCGCTCCGTTCGATGCGTCGTCACCGCGTTCATCAACCCTACGGGACACCGCGCGTACTGCCCTCACCTTTACTTTTCTCTCCTGGCCCTTGGTTTTTGACAGCATCGGGCCAATGATTCCTCCCGAAACGAACTGCCGCCAATATGCTGATCAAGCCCGTTTCCTTTTGTTGCTTTTGAAGGCATTGGCCGTGACATGAACGGGACGAACAGCAGCAGACGCATGGCTCGCAAGGTGGCGATGGTGGGCACAGCATTGGGAATGTGGGGAGCTCTAGTGCTGCTGTTCGCCTCTCAACTCGCCGTCACCGGCTCTGCTTCATGGCGCCAGGCCCTTAGCTTCGGTGCGTCTTTTTGGGCACTTTGGCTATTATTCCTACCGGCCGTGGCATGGCTCTCTTTCCGCTTTCCGATCGAACGGAAGAGACTCTTTCGGAACGTCGGTCTTCATTTGTTGGCCTGCCTCTTACTAGTCGCCACCAACCGAGCTTCCTTTCGCGCGGTCGATAACATCTTTTCTCGTGCGCCACGTTTGGAGTCGCCCGGCCCGCCTAGTCCGCAAGCTCGAAGGCTGGGGCCACCCGGCGCGTTCGGCGCGCTGCTTGGTCTCCGCGCCGCTTTGGACGTCCTAGTATATTGGTCTTTAGTGGGCGTTTGCCAGGCAATCACGAATTTTCGAAGCTCGCAGGAACGGGAGCGGCAGGCGGCCGAACTGGCGGCAAGGCTTACGAGTGCTCAACTCCAAGCGCTGCGTATGCAGATCAACCCGCACTTTCTTTTCAACACACTGAACTCGATTGCCGCGCTGGTTTACGTCAACCCGCGCGCGGCCGACGAGATGCTCGGCGACTTAAGCGAATTGCTCCGCCGTTCTCTTGATTCGATGGAGGAACAGGAGGTTCCACTGGCGCAAGAGCTCGAATTCATTGGGGCATATATCGGCATTGAACAAAGGCGTTTTGGCGAACGGCTTCAAGTGGAACTCAGCGTTTCTGATGAACTCATGAAAGCTCTCGTTCCAGCTCTCATTCTTCAACCGGTGATCGAGAACGCCATCCGTCACGGCATCGAACCGCAACGAGGCCCGGGGCTCATCTCGATCAAGGCAACCCGGGAAGCTGAGCATCTGCACCTGGTGATTCGGGACAATGGCCGGGGCCTGCCGGGCGAGGACGTAGATAGCTCGGCACGACGTGGTATCGGCCTTGCCAATACACAAGCAAGGCTGCAGGGACTCTACGGCCAGGACCAAAGTTTCTCTTTCGGGAGGGCTGAACCCGAAGGTTGCCGAGTCGATATTCGCCTACCATTTCACATAGAGCCGGTGCCTGTCCGCACCGTCTCGAGCGAGCCAGTCGCATGAAAATCAGAGCGCTCATCGTGGATGACGAACAGTTGGCACGGCAGCGCGTTCGCTTGCTACTGGATGAAGAACTTGACGTAGAGGTCATCGGCGAAAGCGCCGATGGTTTTGAGGCGGTGGCGCAGATTCAGGCTACCAAGCCTGACTTAGTCTTTCTCGATGTGCAGATGCCGGAAAT
>DLVS01000752.1 GCA_003445095.1 Verrucomicrobiales bacterium | reverse complement strand
TCGCGGGGACGCTGAATCCACGCCCAGGCGGACGTGGATTCTTTCCGCGTTTGAGCGGAGAAGTACTCGCCGGCCAATCTCGCCCGGGCCTCGATTGGGAAATTTCGAGTCCGGAAGAACTATCACGCCGCAGCCTCTACGCCTATGTGCGTCGCACAATGCCCGTACCGATGCTCGATAACTTCGATTATAGTAATACCACCTCTCCCCTCAGTGAGCGTCCAGTGACTTCAGTTGCGCCCCAAGCGCTACTGTTGCTAAACGACGCGTTTATGCAGGACCAGGCCGAAGCCTTGGCCGAACGGTTGGAAAGCGAGTGCGCCGTGAAATCGGCGCCCCCGACGTCGCTCGATGACGCGTTCATTCGTCGCGGGTTCCAGCTTGCGGTGGGTCGCGATCCCAAGGTCCACGAGCAAAAAATCGCCGGCGATTTTATTGCCCGACAGCGGGAGGATTTCGCTGCGCTGACCAACCGACTCACCTTTTACCCCGACGTGCCCGCTTCGCTCGCCGTGAGCTATATGGACACTCTGAAGCCGGAGAATTTTCTGTCGGGGCCGAAGTCAGGGTGGGAGTTTTATCGCGGACTCTGGTCGGCGCCCTATGAAAGCATTCGCTCAGTGGAGCGCGACCGCGGGCCCTTCGCGTTGGCGACTGTCCCGGGCTGCTCGAACGGCGTCATTGAAGCGAAAGTATTCCTGCACCCCGCCTGCGAATCGGCAGGCATGCTCTTTCGCGCCTCGACGAAGGAGACCAACGTGATCGGCTACGAGGTGGTGTTGGAGCCGCGTGAACAACGCCTCTCTCTTCGCCGCCAGGCCGGTGAGCCTTCCACACTCGTTCAAGTTCCAGCAGATATTCCCAGCGCGCGGAGTCTGCCGCTCAAGATTCAGTTCGAGAGTGCAACCATTCGCGTCTGGCTGGGAGACGCGTTGGCTCCGGCCATCGAATTCACCGATCCCCAGTCAATTCTCGAGGCGGGCCAAATCGGCGCGCGTTGCTGGGGTGCCGCGCTGAGCATTGACGATCTCGTGTTACATCCCGAGGGCGTGGAACCGTTCCTCATTCGAGACCGACAACTGGCCGAGCCCGAGCGTCGCGCGCGGCAAGCGTTTTGTCTCCTTCTGCTGAATTTGAACGAAGTCGTGTACGTTGATTAGCTGTTGTGAGCCAACTGTCGCCCCAACGAAGTCTGTGTGCCGGCACCCGGCGCGAATTTCTTTGGCAAATGGGGGCAGGCTTCGCCGGAGTGGCTCTCGCCGGGTTGCTGGAGCAAGATGGCTTTTTCGGTTCAAAGGTAATGGCCGCGACGCCCGGGATCTTGCCGATGGCTCCGCGTCCCGCCCATCTACCCGGGCGAGCCAAATCCTGCATCTTTCTCTTCATGTATGGCGGTCCATCGCAGATGGACCTGTTCGACTTCAAACCCGAACTCCAGAAGCGACACGGCCAAACTGCGAACCTCGAGCAACGCCGTCGGAATGTCGCGGCCGGCAAGCTGCTCGGCTCGAAACGCACTTTTAAGCAATTCGGCCAATCCGGCCAATGGTGCTCCGACGCACTGCCGTATCTGGCGACGCAGATGGACAAACTCGCGGTGATTAAATCGCTGTACTCCGACAGCTTCGCGCACGGTTCGGCGATGTTGCAGATGAACAGCGGACGTATCATCCAGGGTTACCCATCGATGGGATCCTGGCTGAGTTACGGGCTCGGTTCGGTGAACCAAAACCTACCCGGTTACGTGGTGATGCTCGACCCGCGCGGCGGGCCGATCAGTGGCGCCGCCAATTGGTCGAGCGGCTTCATGCCGGCGGCGTACCAAGGCACCGTGTTCCGCGCGAGCGGGCAACCGATTTTGAATCTCGACAGCGCTTCCGGCCTCACGGCTCCTATGCAGCGCGATTTGATTTCGACCGCGAACGCGCTCAACGCCGAGCACCTGGCCAGCCACGCGGGTTATTCGGAGTTGTCCGCACGCATCGCCAACTACGAATTGGCCTTCCAACTCCAAACCACCGCTCCCGAAGCACTCGATTTGACTCGTGAATCCGCGGCGATCAAGGAGATGTACGGACTGAATGATCCGAAAACCGACCATCCCATTGCGCTCGGACCGGCGCCGTTCGGACGCCAATGCTTGGTCGCGCGGCGGCTCGTGGAGCGCGGGGTTCGGTTTGTCCAGATTTACCATGGCGGCGGGCATCAGCAGCAGAACTGGGACGCGCACAATGGCGTCGAAGAAAATCTCAAAATTCATTGCCCCGAAATCGATAAGCCCATCGCGGCACTCCTGCGCGACCTCGAACAACGCGGACTCCTGGAGGAAACGCTAGTGGTCTGGGGTGGCGAATTCGGCCGGCAAGCGCTCTCGCAGGGATCTGCGGACGGGCGCGACCACAATCCCAAGGGATTCACCTATTGGCTAGCCGGCGGCGGTGTGAAGCCCGGGAGCTACGGTGAAACCGACGAACTGGGCCATGAAGCGGCCGTAAACAAACACCACATTCGCGATCTGCACGCGACGATCCTTCATATGATGGGATTAGATTATCGCAAGCTCACTTACTTCTACGGCGGGCTCGATCAAAAGCTCACCGGAGTCATTGAACCCGAGGTCATCGAGGGAATCCGGGTTTGAACTTAGATTTAGTCCTCCTGCCCGGCCCGAAATTCGCTCGAGAATCACTGAATAGTTGTCCCTTCGCCTTCCTATTGCCCGTTATCGAACTTATTTCACCAACGTCAGGCTCACCCCTCCGCTTGAACCTGTTTGTGGTTGCAGACTACCGACGGTTTATCCCTCCGGCAACTCACGGAAACTACACTTCCGCCCTTGAGGGCCCCGCTCGAAACGCCTTTGCAGAGACCTCCTGGCGGCGTCGATTTCAAACCTTCTTGTCTGCTGCTCTGCGTCCGACAGTAGCCGGCCTGCTGGGACATTCTCGAACGACTCACTCGTGGTCGGAAGGGCTGTTTTCGCATTGTTTGGATTTGCTTGTTTGAATCCTATGACATGCGTGCTGTCCCCACTAAACCCTGAGCCGGGGCTACTTTTGCGGCCTACTGGTTCTCTTGTACTGTGGTTAATACGATCCATTGTCTGGGCTGTAGCCGTCTTTGGGACCGTGATATTAAGTTGCGGGCAGGCGCCAAACAAAGAGTAGTTAGGCACGCGTTTCAGCAGGCCGTGGCCACGGTCAATGGCCCAGCGAGTCACAGGCTTGAGCAGGATGCCTTCA
Source organism: Verrucomicrobiales bacterium (assembly GCA_003445095.1). Classification (GTDB taxonomy): domain Bacteria; phylum Verrucomicrobiota; class Verrucomicrobiia; order Limisphaerales; family UBA9464; genus UBA9464. The sequence continues at coordinate 2,596 of DLVS01000752.1, read as the reverse complement.
GGGGTAGACTGGACGACGGCCTTGGTTCCGTTCTCAACGTGAAACTCGCGGCGCAGCCACGCCGGGATCACAACCTGCCCCTTGGTGGTGAACCAAACGCTGTCAACTTTTGAAGTCGCACTCACGTTTTGAAGCCTTACTTTTTAGGATAGTCCGTCAAGATTGACTATTTCTGAAACGACAATTTTAGGAGGGCCAGTGGGACAGAGTGGACCTGACCCGCTGCGTCCTCTCCGATCACTTCCACCTGTTGGTCGAGTCGAAGTCCCGGCCAAACCCACCCAACCGCTCACGGCGGACGAGTTGATCACCAAACTCGAGTCCTTTCGAACACTGTCGCCACCGTTGCGCCGCAGTTCCTATGATGGGCTCGGCCACACGTGATCGAAAATGGAAATCAGGAACACGTTCTGATTGCGCAGTAAGCTCGTCCCGTGTGATGAATAACTACAGGTTACCCCGAAAATAGAATTCTTCGGCGGCCGAGGATGGAGGTGGGCGTGCGGTGAACATGGCTTGCTTGGGTTTGAGCTTAGGACACCGGTTCATGGAGAGCGACGTGGGCATAACCGCCGCCCTGTAGGATGCTGATTGAGAGTATTCGACCGGCAACGTCTTCAAAACCGATGATTCCTTGCCGATAGCGGTCTTCCCTCCTTGCGTCAGCCGCTTTACGCGGATAAGTGAACGTCCAGGCCAAACATGAAACCGCCTGCCAACAACATGATACCCATCAGATTTAACGTCGGCCCTAGGGCTTCCTCCTCCCGCTTGATGCTAGCGTGCCTGACATGGCTATGCTGGTGCATCCAGGCGCAGCACGCGCTGGTCGTTACGGATGTTCGCTTCGACACCGAGGGACGCGCCGTGGTTCGCGTTCCGTCCGCCCCAGGGGCGTACTCCATTCTCTATCGCGGAGACGAACTCAATGCGGTTCGGTTGCCCACCGCTCTAGCCCTAGAGCCTCCCCCGGATAACCCCCTTGTTGTCGATCTGACGGACCCGGAGTGGCCGCTAGCGAGCGCAGCGCGGTTCTATCGAGTGGATCAAGTACCTGTCGCGACGCCCCGGGACTCGGATGGCGACGGAACCGACGACGTTTACGAACTTACTCGGGAGCCAAGACTCAATCCGCTCGACCCCAGCGACGCGACACGGGATCCCGATGGCGACCGTCGTTCGACGCTCGACGAATACCATGCCGGCACCGATCCATTCACCTACGACATCTTCCTTGCTGGCCGGCCTGAGTACCCCATGCCGACGAACAACACGCCCTTCGATCCATTTCCCACCGACCCTCACAAATCGCTGGTTCAGAAGTTACTTGTTTATGCAGCGGATACAGATGGAAATGCGATACCGCTGAAGACAATCGCCATCAAAAATAACACTCCTTACACCGTTTATCCGGTAGTGCGAGATGGGAACGAAGCCGAAACCACGGGCATTACCGTAGGTTTGTACGATCCCTACGACCCGCCAAAGACGGAATATCGAGGTTACATTGGCTATCAAGGAACCAACAACGACTACTATTTCGGCCTGCAAAGCGGCCAAACAATCACGATTCGGGTCCCGCTAGTTTTCTGGAATGCGGCGCGCATGGGCATTGCGACGGACGGGCGGTACATGACGCCGGCCGCTGGAGATCCCAACCCCTACAACTACAATCTTAACTCGCAGCGCGTTATCGTAGCGGCGGAACCGGCAGACTCTAATGTCAATGACCTGTCTGATCCCCGGACCAACGGAGTGGTCATGTGGTATCGTTCTGCCCTCGTTGCCCCGGCACTTGATTCTCCAGACCAACTTGTGGAATGGACGTTTAGAGATGAAAAATACCTTAGTAATCCCCAAATCAATGCGCGCACCGACAATCAGATTCCGAGCAGCCAGAAAGTCACCCTCGTAAACTATGATGTCTCTTATGTTGATAGCTTGTTCCTCCCGGTTGCCATGGAAGCCCTTGATGTTCCGGTACCGGCGCCACCAACTCCCTTTACCCAGAATCCCGGTCCTTACGGTTGGATCGGCTCCACGAACACGTCCGAACAACTCCAAACCAAGATCAAGGCATTTACGGCTGCTCCCAACAATTTATTAGGGACGTACTTTGGTACCAACGGTTGGCCGATCTACAACATGCCCCCGGATGCGAGCGGCGAAGTCAAGATTCCTGCGGGACAAAATGTTTTCGCACAGAGCCCCTTGGCCGGCGCCAAGTCGAGTTATGACGTGCAAGCCAACCATTACATGCTGTCGAGCGGTGGGACGAATCTCATCACGATTAGTATTGGAGGCCAAGGGACGACCTCATCGGGCAATATTCTGACGCTGAGTGAGAACGCAGATGTAACGCAAGTCCAACTACTGGAGCCCGGTTTTTCGGTTCAAGGGTTTCCGCCAGCGGGTCAGGACAGCCCGATACAGCCGGGGACCAAGATCAAGCAAATCCTTCATATCAGCACCGGTCCGACGGACCCGAGCACGATTGAATTGGACAAGGATCTGGTCGCTACCCAATCGGGCTGCATCTTCAACTTCACCCGGCCGGTCACTGATTATGCTTCCGAGGCCATGATCAAGCTCTGGT
>DLVS01000760.1 GCA_003445095.1 Verrucomicrobiales bacterium | reverse complement strand
CACTTCTGGCAGCAGCGCTGGTTCTTGGCTGGAAACCTAGTGGCAGCGGTGGGCCTGGTTGCCGGCGGAATTCGTCTGCGGGAACGGCGCAAACTGCGACGCGCCCTCCTCGCGTTGGAGCGCCAGCAGGCGGTCGAGCAGGAGCGGCGGCGCATCGCGCAAGACATGCACGACGAATTGGGTAGCCGTCTGGCCAAGGTCTCGCTTCTGTGTGAATTGGCGAAAACGACCGCCGACCGCCCGGCTGAGATCGCTTCACGGGTCAGCACCATTGCCGAGGCGTCCCGCGCGGTACTCGCCACGCTCGACGAAATGGTGTGGGCCGTGAACCCGCAAAACGACACGCTGGAGCATTTGGCCGCGTACATTGGCGAATACGCCCAGGAGTTTTTCCAAACCACCCGGATCGAGTGCGAGGTTCGGATGCCGGTTTCGTTTCCGGACCGTCCGCTGCCCGCGGAAGTGCGCCATCACTTGTTTCTCGCCGTTCAGGAATCATTCAGCAACGTGTTGAAACACTCCGGCGCTTCCCGAGTCAGCGTGGCCCTGTCGGCCGACGACCGCTGCTTCTCCATCACGATCGAAGACAACGGTCGCGGCTTTCCAGCGTCGTGCCTCCCTCCGGACTCGAACCCTTCGGCAGTGGTCTCTCCGCTCGGCCGCAATGGTTTGACCAACATACAACGGCGAATTGAGGCGATCAGCGCCAGGCTCCGGATAGAGAACGTTGTTCCGGCGGGCGCCCGGGTGAGTCTTACCCTGCCGTTCGTGGACTGAATCGATATCCAGCGTGGTTGGGAATGGGTGTCGTCACTTCATGCGACATTGCCAGTTTCTGGGATTGCCAGGACTCTTGAACGGTATTCCTGTGCTGCAATTCCCACCATGGACTCTCGCATGAATTGGATTGTTTTCGGCGGTGTCGCCCTACGGCGTTGCCTCGGGTTGGCGCTGGTTGGCGCGTTTCTCCTCGCTGGCTGCGGGCGTACCGATCCGCCGCGCGACGTGGCCCGAGACGGCGCCACCACGAACCGCGGAACCATTGCCCTGTCGGTGCTCACGCTGACGAATCCGTTCTTCAAGCAGATCGGCGACAGCATGGCGGAGGAGGCTCGCCAACATGGATACGACGTTTGGGTGACCAGCGGCGATTTCGATGTCGCCCGCCAGCACCACCAGGTAAAGGACTTCATCGTGAAGAAGGTGGTCGCCATCGTGCTCACCCCTTGCGATTCGGTGGCTATCGGCCCCGCGATCCAGGAGGCCAATGCCGCTGGCATTCCGGTCTTCACCGCGGATATCGCGTGCCTGGCGCCCGGCGCGAAAGTGGTTACCCACATCGCCACTGACAACTACGGCGGCGGCAAACAGGCGGCCCGAGCCATCATCGAGGCGCTCGGCGATACCGGTGGCAAAGTGGCGGTGATTGATCATAAGGCCATCGAATCCTGCCTCCAGCGCGTTAAGGGCTTTAAGGAAATGATCGAGAAGCACAACGCCACTCCCGGCCAGCCGCCCATCCAGATTGTGGCCGAATTGCCGGGCGGCGCGGCTAAAGAGGGCGGCTTCCGCGCCGCCGAAGACCTTCTGCAGGCGCACGGGGATTTGTCCGCCATCTTTTCCATTAACGATCCGTCAGCGCTCGGGGCGCGGGCCGCGATGGAGAAGGCGGGGCGCGCCGACCGAATCGTGCTAGTCGGCTTCGACGGGTCGCCAGAGGGCCGCGCGGCGGTCAAGGCCGGCAAGCTGTACGCCAGTCCAACGCAGTTTCCCGATCGCATCGGCGTCGAAACGGTGCGGGCCTTCATCCGTTACTCCAAGGGCGAGGCGCTGCCCAACGAAATGCTGATTCCGACGGCGCTCTATCGAAAGGCAGACGCCGACAAGGATCCCACTCTCCGGTGATTGTCGACCGACCCATGGCAGGGACATCAGCGCCGGAGTCGTCCGAATCACCGTTGAAGGGCGACGTGCTGCTGGAGATGCGGGCAATTCGCAAGAGCTTCCCGGGGGTTCAGGCGCTGCGAGGCGTTGATCTGCAGGTGCGCTCCGGAGAAGTCGTCGCTGTGGTAGGCGAGAATGGCGCGGGCAAGAGCACCGTGGTCCGAATCCTCGGCGGCGCTCTTCGTCCCGATGCCGGGGAGGTACGGATGGCTGGAAGCTTGGTGAGTTTTCACGGACCCGCGGATTCCCAACGCGCGGGTGTCGCCATCATCCACCAAGAACTCAACCTCGTTCCGGGACTCTCGGTGTGGGAGAACATTTTCCTCGGCCGCGAGAAGAGCCGGTTTGGTTTGGTGGCCGCCTCTGCGGAACGATGCCAGGCGGCGGCCTTGTTCGCTCGTCTGGGTGTGAACCTGGACATCGAGCAGCCCTGTCGTTCGCTTTCGGTGGCGCAGCAGCAGATGGTAGAGATTGCCAAAGCGCTGGCCCAGCAGGCGCGGATTCTCGTCCTAGACGAACCCACCGCCTCCCTCCCTCGGTCGGATGCAGAAAGGCTCCTCCAGGTGCTTCGTGAGCTGCGAGCCCGCGGGTTGGGACTGATCTTTGTCAGCCACCGGCTCGAGGAGATTTACGAGATCGCCGACCGGGTGGTGGTGCTCCGGGATGGGGCCACCGTTGCCGAACGGGACATTGGACGCATCGCCCGCCGCGAACTCATCGAGCGAATGGTGGGACGGACGTTGGAAGAAGAGTTCCCCCGGCGGTCGGTGGTCATCGGCGAGAAGCGATTGGTGGTGCGAAACCTCTGTCGTGGCAGGAAAGTGCGAAATGTATCGCTGTCCGTCCGTCGCGGAGAAGTGCTCGGCTTGACCGGACTGGTCGGGGCCGGACGCACGGAACTGGTTCGCTGTTTGTTCGGTGCTGATCGAGCGGACTCGGGCGACGTCGAGCTGGACGGCCGAAGACTCGATCTTCGCGGTCCTCGGGAAGCCATCGCGGCGGGCATCGCTTTGCTCACTGAGGACCGAAAGGGACAGGGTTTGGTGTTGGACCACTCCGTGCAGGAGAACTTCGGATTGCCCAATCTCCGGCGCTTCTCCCGCGGGGGCGTGATCAACGACGGGAAGGAGCGGCGGGCACTCGACGGCCATGTGCGCGGCCTTCGCATCCGCGTCGCTCACGAGGAGCAGTCGGCGCGGTATTTGTCCGGAGGCAATCAGCAAAAGCTGGTTCTGGCCAAGTGGCTCGAACGTCAATGCGAGGTTGTGATTTTCGATGAACCGACGCGTGGCATTGACGTGGGAGGCCGCCAGGAGGTGTACCGGCTCATCAACGAACTGGCGGCGCAAGGCAAGGCGGTGTTGGTGGTCAGTTCGGATTTACCCGAAGTCTTAGGCATGAGCGATCGCCT
>DLVS01000503.1 GCA_003445095.1 Verrucomicrobiales bacterium | reverse complement strand
ACGACGCTCTTCCGATCTGCGTACGCCGACGCCATCGCCCGGTTCCTCTGGGAGAACAAGGAGTTCGGCGTGAAGGAATCGGAGGTGCTCGTGATCCATACCGACACCAGCGGTGAAATCCTGAAGGGCGATCTTGATGCTGCTCGCGAGGCCGCTCGCGACGTCGACACGCCGGCAAACAAGTTCAAGGTAATCGTGAGCGTGATGATGCTGCGCGAGGGTTGGGATGTCCGAAGCGTCACCATCGTGCTCGGCCTGCGCCCATTCACCGCAGACGCCGAGATTCTTCCGGAACAAGTCATCGGCCGCGGGCTCCGCCTCCTCCAGGGCATCGGCCCCGACCGCACGCAGACTCTCGAAGTCTGCGGCACCCAGGAGCTGCTCGACACCCTCCGCAAGCAACTCGAAGTGGAAGGCGTCGGCTACGGCACTTCCAAAACTGCCCCGCCCGCCCCTATCAAGATCGAACCGATGAAAGGCCGCCTGGCCTTCGACATCGCCATCCCGCTCACGAAGCCGCGCCTCGTCCACACGGTCAAAAAGCTTTCCGACCTAAAGCCAACGCAACTGAAGCCCATCTACGACGAGTCCGCCCTGAACCAGGACTTGAAGCTGCGCCTCAAGATGGAGTTCGCCACAACGGACACCGCGATCCACGAGGAACCAGTCGCCTACGGCACGCTCGCCCTCGCCAATGATCTGATCGGTACGATCACCAACAAGATCATCACCCGAGCCCGGCTAACCGCCAACTTCGCTAGCCTTTTCCCTTTGATCAGTCAGTACATCGCGTCTCGCTGCTTCGGTGCTGCCGTGGAAGTGAACTCGGTGAAGGTCCGCACATACCTGAGCTATCCCTCGATCCAGGATGCAATCGCTACCTATGTGGCCCAGCAGGTTTCCAAGCTGATTGTGGAGACGCGGAAGTTAGAGTTCGAGAAGAAGGATTTCCATCTCTCCCAAACTCTCCCTTTCAGTTGGCGTCGTGACCTTCCACCACCGCTAGAATGTCAGCGCACGGTCTTCAACTTTGTCGCCAGTTACAACAAATTCGAACGCCGCTTCGCCCAGTTCCTCGACAAAGCCCCCGATGTGCTCCGCTTCGCCAGCCTAGGGACAACTGAACAAGGCGACTCGGGCACTCAATTCCGCGTAGATTACCTCAAGCTTTCCGGTGCAATCGGATTCTATCACCCCGACTGGGTCGTCGTGCAAAAGGTCGGCGAAGGCGAAGTAAACTGGATCATTGAAACAAAGGGCCGCGTCTGGGAAGGCACTGACGCGAAGGACGAAGCAATCGCCGACTGGTGTGACCGTATCACGAAGCAAACCGGACAGTCGTGGAAGTTTGTTCGAGTCAACCAAGGTCCCTTTGATGCACTCAAACCTAGGAGTTTGATTGAAGCGTTGTCTCGACCGACCACAGATTCGCAAAATTTGATAGCGATTCCATAATTTGACCCTAACTAACTAAACTAGCTGACGAGGGTTCTCCACAATGCGTCGAGGCCACGCATCTGGCGCGTAGCTCGGAGGGGTAGTCCTTGGTGCGGAACCAGTGGTGCATGCGCTAGTTCGCGGAAGCCTATCGGGATTCCGAGAATCTCTCATCGGTGTTAAGAGAACTTCCCTGCTCACCACAAGCAGGGAAGAATCGCCTGGCTAACCGTTTACTAAACGCCTCGCGCTGACCCTGTTTTCCTCGGCCACCGACGAGTGGCCGACCCCGCCTTGGCTCTTCGAAGCGCTCCGCGCCGAGTTTCATTTCACTCTCGACCCTTGCGCCACTGGCGAGAATGCCAAGTGCACGCGGTTCTTCACCCGTCGGGACGACGGGCTCAAACAAGATTGGAGCCGTGACGTGGTATTCATGAATCCGCCCTACGGTCGGCGAATCGGATTCTGGGTTCGGAAAGCCTACCAATCCGCACAGCGAGGTGCTGTGGTCGTTTGCTTGCTGCCTGCGCGCACCGATACGCGGTGGTGGCACGAATTCGTGATGCGCGGAGAGATCAGGTTACTTCGCGGGCGACTTACCTTTGTTGGCGCCTCGACATCAGCTCCTTTTCCTTCGGCCATCGTCATCTTCCGTCCACCGCAATTTCGTCTCGTTGCTGCGGTTACCGATTGAAAGCACACAGTCGGACCGTCGCAGGCATTCCCACCATTCGCGAGGCCCACTGTATCAAATCTCAGGAGGTGTGTAGAGGTCGGATGAGCTCTACGACCAAACGGAAAAGCTTCTTGGTTTCCGGCAACCGATCCGCTTTGCAGATCCTTCATTCATTGAGCGGTTCCGTGGCTTGGTTCGCCGGCCACTCGCTGATCCGAGACCACCACCGCGACAACCACTGGCGGTGCTCTTCGGCATTGCGGCAACGGCGCAGGAATCCTGACGTCCCGAGTGATTTGTCAGGCCATAAGTGAAGACGGCTTGCGACGCCGAGTTCCGTGGCGAGCGACTCGACCGTCTTGAGGGCAGAAACCGCGTAGTCCTGCCAGGACTCGCGCGTCGCGAAGACCTCGATGTTCAGTGAAATTCCCAGGTTATCGGCCTGCGATCGAATGCGAGAAATGTTCTCGGCCCTAATATTGATGGGCTCGTGGAAGATGGTGACCGGTTGAACCTCGGCCACGGCACTAAGCGTGGCGCGAAGGTCCGACGCATCGCACTCGGGATACGTCGGCGCCAGGGCTACGAAGACCGGGATTCCCGCGGCTCGGGCCGCGCGCAACGCCGCCAGACGGTGCGACGGAGCCGGAGCTCGAGGTTCGTACACTCTGGCCAGATCGTTTCGCAAGGTGGGAAGGCTCATCCCGAACAAGAGACGAGAGCCGCCCGACCGCTGGTTTACAAACGTTCGAAAGAGGTCGAAGTCTCGGCGGGCGAGCGGGCTGCGAGTCAGGATCCTAACATTCAGGGTTGATCGATCCCGGATGAGCTCCAAGGAGCGCCGCAGGACGAACCGGTGATGGTCCTCCAATTCACGTCGCCGAAGAGAATCCGGATGATGGATCACCTGGTAGGGATCGGTGGTGCTGCAAAAGAATACCGCCCGATTCCCGTCGGGCTTTAGTTTGCCAGCAGGTGTAGTCTCAGCGGCCCTCAGTGACGCGAGAAACTTCATTTCGTCCCAGCGTCGCAAGAGCAGGTACTCGCCCCATTCCAAGTCGGGCTCGCTTACCCCAAAGCGAGCCAAGCGCGGCCCCTGTTTGATCGTGGCGGCGCTGGGAACGTAACAGAATCGACAGGCATGCGAACACCCTACCGCGATGTTCACGGCCCAATTCGACAGGCTTTTGTAAACGAAGTTGTTGGGCGCAATGACGGTTGGCGAGGTCCAGAAGTTGACGCGCCCTCATGAGCTTGAGCTGAACGGGTGGAAACTGCTGTGCTGTCCCAGGGGCCTCCCGAGCTTACCTGCCTTGGTTCCATAGCGCCTCAGTTTACGGGCCTTCAAAGTTGGCTTCACAGGCGATCCCAGGCGGATACGTTCAGATTATGGCCGGGTAGGATCGGATTACTCGCGGCGGGCAGCCTCCACCTTTCGTTCAAGCAGTTGTTCACCATTCCTAGACAGGCCATTCAGAGTTGGCTTCGGCAGCGGATCCGAAATAGCGCGGAATGGGACAACCTTCGATTCGTAATCCTCCAAGGATGGGAGCAGGACCGCGGCGTGCCGCGCGTAGGCTCGATGCACGGCCTTGGAGTTGTGGCCCAAGGCTTCTTGGGCAAATCGCTCTGGATAGCCAGCGGTCTTGGCCCGCTCAGCCCAGGCGTATCGGTAGGAGTGGAGGGATATTCCGGTGATCTTCAATCGCCGACAAATGCACTGGAAGTAACTGGCCCGTTGTTTTTCATTCAGGGTCGCGAGGTGGGGAAACAATGGCCCCGTGCGCGGAAGGCTTCCAAGAATCTCCGCGAGCCCCGGTCCCATGCGGACAATCTGCGCTACCCCGGTCTTCGCTCGGAAAAAGCTGACGACCTGTCGCTCCCAGTCCACGTCCTCGGCCTTGAGGACGGCCAGATCGGATTGGGAGCCTCCGAGGTGCCAGCAGCATTCGTAGAAGGCGCGGCGCTCGGGTTCGCGTTCGCGCTCGAGGATTCGCTGATGTTCTTCGGCGGTGACAGCGCGGCGTTCTTTGAACCGGATGGCCGGCCATTGCGGTTTGGGAACCAGGGGCCAGGGCAGCCACGTCATCGCGACGCAGAAGTTGTGGAGTTTGCGGAGCTGAATGTTCGTGCTGACTTTGCCACGAGTCACCGCCGCGAGGACCTCTTCCGCGCGTGTTTCCATAATTATTTTGGGCAGCAGGGGAGCCAGCGCTTTGTCCTTGGCGGCGCGCTCCCATCGCTCCCGGGTGCTGCCTTGTTTGGTCTGGATGATGGCGTCCAGGGCCATGGCCCAGGTGCGGGTGGCAACCCCCGAATCGCTGCCCGCCAAGTAAGCGCGAGCGATTTGGAGATTGAGGGCGGGCTGTCGGAGGGCTTGGTTTTTGGCGAGGACGATTTGGTCCGCGGCGTCC
>DLVS01000592.1 GCA_003445095.1 Verrucomicrobiales bacterium | reverse complement strand
GGCTTCGGCAGGAATTTCAACCAACCCGGTTGGAGCGAGAGTAAGAGGTACGGCGCCGCCAATCCGAGCCCAGCCGTGAGGAATAAGAGCAGCAACACCAACGCCGGCTGACCAAACGCAAACCCGAGGGCGGCTCCCAAAAACGGCGCAGTGCATGGCGTGGCCAGAATCGTGGTGAAGACACCATTGAAGAACGCGCCACTGGCACCTTCTTTCGACGCCAATTGACTCGCCGCTCCCATCGCCCCGGAAGCCATCGTTACCTCGAACACGCCGAACAAATTCAAGGCGACCAGGGTGACCAAGGTTGTGATCGCCACGAGAAACACCGGATTCTGGAACTGCATACCCCAACTCGCCGTTTTTCCGGCGCTCTGCACAGCGATGATCAGACCGGCCAGCACCGCGAACGACACCAAGACGCCCACCGTGTACACCACCCCCAAGAAGCGTACCCGCCCGGGATCTTCACGACTCTGCTTCACAAACCCGAGAATCTTTAACGCGATCACGGGCAGAACGCAGGGCATGATGTTGAGAATAAGTCCGCCCAGGAACGCCAGTCCGAGCATCCAGACCAACGTGGGCCGACTCGTCGCTACCGGCGCGGAGAAAGTCCGGTCGGCATCCGTCGGCGGGCGGGTTCCGGTCGCACTCGCGATCGGAACTGTGGCGACCACGGATCGAACGGGGTTTCCCGCAACGGCCAACTGAATTAGCCCTTCAATTCGGTCCGGCCATTCCGCGCCACTCTTGGTAACCGCAAAAACAATTCCTGGGGGAGCCTGGGCGATGTTGGTTCGCGCGACCTCCGCGTCACTTCGTTCAAAAGGGAAAAAATCCCTAAACCCAGCGGTGTCGGATCGAACAACCAGGAGCCGAACATCGCCGATCGCCGAGCCCATCCACTCGGCTGACGCCGTGACCGCCGGATCGAGTTCGGGCAAATTGGCCAGCTCCTCCGCGATAGCCGCGGCGTCACTGGAAGGTTCCGCCTTGGAGCCGACGAGGATCGAGGTGGAGACGTTGGTCCGACCCGGAACGCATTCGGTCTTACATTCCAACCAGGACACCCTCGCTTGTAGCGTTAGCGGGCCGGGCGCGCGGCTCGGGGCGACAGTGAGACGCACCGGTAAGCTGACTCTCCCGTCATACACATACGTGGTTAGCCCCGCTTCCGTCAGGCGACGCGGGGCCGGCCAAAGAATCTCCGAGGCGGTGACGCCGTCCGGTAACGTCCAGTCCACCTTGGTACGCTGCCCGGAGTCACCAGGATTTCGCCAATAGGTATGCCAATCGGGTGGAGCCGTGAGTTCAACCGCGGCCACGAACGAACTGCCCGGCAGAACCTCCTTGGAGTCGGTGAGCAACCGCACCGTCGTGCGCCCCTGAGCCCACACCGCTCCCGTCGCGATGAACCAAGCGACAATCCAGGAGGCTGTACGAGTCCACATGGGGGGAATGATCGTTGGAGGCCTCGAAGCTGCAAGGCGGACCACGAGGGCCGGCGAGGGAACTCTACGCGACCGGTCTTGAAATTGGCATTATTCGTCCCGGCGCGGGTCAAAGCCTCAGCAGCACGCCGCAACGATTATTCCGAACTGGTGTAGTACCTGCGCCCACCGTCAGGCTCCCGTATGAACATTCAGTCCTTGATCACCGCCGCCCAGCAGCAAGGCGCCAGCGACCTTCACCTGGAACCCGGTCTCAGCGCGGCCGTTCGCATTCGAGGCTCGCTGCGGCTGACCGGCGATCCAATCCCACCTCCAACCTTGCTGGCCTTCGCTCAAGATCTCCTGGGCGAATCCCAATGGCCCTCTTTCCTTGAGCGACGTTCGGCCGACTTGTCCAGGACCATCCAGGGAGTGCGCTGCCGCCTCAATATTTTCCAGACCGCGCGTGGCGTCGGCCTGGCCATTCGGCTGCTGGCCTCGTTTCAGGCAACGGTCGAAACCCTGAACCTCCATCCCGATCTGAAGCGATTCGTAGCCCATCAGAATGGTTTGATTCTTGTGTGCGGTCCGACCGGCTCGGGCAAGTCCTCGACATTGGCGGCGCTCATCCAAGAGATCAACCTGACGGAGGCACGCCACATCGTGACGATCGAGAGTCCCATAGAATACACGTTCCGCCCCCGCCGCGCCTTTCTGCGTCAACGCGAAGTGGGACGCGACACCCCGAGTTTCGAACAGGCCCTGTTGGATGCGCTGCGCGAGGATCCGGATGTCCTGATGGTCGGGGAACTGCGCGAACCGGAGACCATGCGGCTCACCCTCAACGCATCGGAAACCGGGCATCTGGTTCTGACCACGGTCCATTCCTCGACTTGTGCCGAGGCACTCCAGCGGATCGTCTCATCGTTTCCGCCCGAGACGCAGGCGAGCGTTGGCGCGCAACTGGCCGACTGCTTGGTGGGGGTCATCGCCCAGCGACTTCACTATCGTCCAGAGCTCGACCTCCGCATTCCTGAATGTGAAATCCTGATGGCTACCCACGCAGTCAGGAGCTCCATCCGCAACCGGGAATTCTTCAAAATCGCCTCCTTGCTGGAGATCGGAGCGGAGCAGGGGATGTGGAGCGTGCAGCGGTACCATTCGTGGGTCGAGGCGAGGAAGAAATGGCACCTTCCAGGCGACGCGGCGGAATCACTCGACGCCGATGCTCCGGTCGCGGCTCCGGATCGCATTCTTCCGGGCCTTCGCGCGGGAACGCCGACGACCACTTCGGCCGTGCGCACCTCTGTCTCCCCGGCGGCCCGGAGCTCTGGCCGAATCGAAATCGAACCGGTCGAAGACGCGTTTGAGAGAATCATCAAGCGTGAGCCTTAGTCTGCCGAAATCATGGATCCGGACATTCTCCTCGCCACGCTGAACGCGAAGTTCATTCATACCGCGTTCGGGCTGCGATATCTTCTGGCGAATTTAGGAGAACTTCGCCCGCGGGCTGCCCTGGCGGAATTCGACATCAATCAGCGGCCGATCGACATCGCCGAGGCGATTTTAGCCCGCAATCCTCGGGTGCTGGGCTTGGGTGTTTACATCTGGAACGTTCGTCCGACCACGGAGCTGGTGGGCTTGCTCAAACGAGCCCGGCCGGAATTGATCATCATCCTGGGTGGCCCTGAAGTCAGCTTTGAGACCGAAGAACAGGAAATCGTCCAGCTCGCCGACCATGTCATCCCGGGCGAGGCTGACTGTAAATTTGCCGAGGTGTGCCGAGTATTGTTAGAGACCAGCGCTCGCGGCGAAACTTCCGGCGGCGAGGAAGCCGATGGTCCGAATCCGCCCGCGCCGGTCCCCGTTTTGCCCAAGATCATTCCGGCGGACCTTCCCAATCTCACCGAGTTGGAGCTGCCATACCTCTTATACGACGATCGCGATCTCTCCCAACGTGTGATTTACGTCGAGGCTTCACGGGGTTGTCCATTTACCTGCGAGTTCTGCCTATCTTCATTGGATGTGCCCGTCCGGCAATTTCCGTTGGAGCGGTTTCTGGCCGAGATTCAGCGGCTGCTCGATCGGGGCGCGAACCAATTCAAGTTCGTGGATCGCACCTTCAACCTGCATCTGCCCACCAGCACAGCGATTTTGAAGTTCTTTCTCCAACGCTGGCGACCCGGTTTGTTTATCCATTTCGAGATGGTGCCCGATCGACTTCCGGAACCGTTGCGTGAACTGATCGCCAAGTTCCCGCCCGGTGCCCTCCAATTTGAAGTGGGCATCCAGACCCTGAACCCTGAAGTCGAAGCACGGATCAGCCGCCGGCAAAACCAAGCGAAGCTCGAGGAGAATCTTCACTGGCTGCGCGCCCATAGTGGCGTGCACGTCCATGCTGACCTGATCGTCGGGTTGCCGGGTGAATCGCTGGAGAGTTTTGGTGAGGGCTTCGATCGCTTGGTCGCGCTCGGTCCGCAGGAAATTCAGGTTGGTGTGCTCAAACGGTTGCGTGGAACTCCAATTGTCAGGCACGACCGCGAGTGGGCGATGATCTACAATCCTCATCCTCCCTACGAGATCGTGCAGAACCGGGACCTCGACTTCGCTACCTTGGGACGATTGCGCCGATTCGCCGGCTTCTGGGACTTATTCGGGAATAGACAAGGTCTTTGACTGGAAAGG
>DLVS01000021.1 GCA_003445095.1 Verrucomicrobiales bacterium | reverse complement strand
CGGAGGGGACGACGCGCACTCTTGCTTTCGCACCGTCACGTCGAATGGTTCCTCAGGCGCCTCCGACACCGTGGCTCAAGTCAGCGCATCCTTCCGTCGGCGGCTACGAGTATCCTCGATCGTGTTGCTCGTCTTATGCCTCCTATCAGGGATCGCCAGCCTGGCCCAAGTTACTCTGTTGAATGTCGATTATCGAAACCTCTGGTTAAACACCACGAATCTTTCTGGCTCTTCCTACTCCAACTACTTCGGGATTTGGCCGACGCAGGCGTTAACCAACGCCTCGACCGCCGTGTTCGGGGGTAGCGTCTATGACAATTCGACCAACCTGCAACCGATTCTGCCCGTCGGTGGCAACTATGGATTAATCTCTTCGTCCTTGGGACAGCCGGTGGAAGGCATCCGTTCGGATGTCTCGCTGGGCCAAGCAATCTCGTCTCCGCGGGAAACCGACACCAATCGCCCACCCGCAAACTTTGTTGCTCGTGCTTGGGGCGATAACCAGGCGGCTTACTATGAGTCTCCTGATGGCGGGGCATTCTGGTCCCCATCCACGAAGAGGGTGATCGCCGCGCAGCCCAATAATGTGCTGATCGAATGGCTGCGAACGGACGGGTCGACCAATACGCAAGTCCTCAACATTAGTGCCGTCCCGGGAAAGCGCCCGGCCCGACTCTTTTGGACAGAAAAGCCTTACGATGCCCCGCCGGTCAATCTCAAGGGATTCTTCCCGGTCATTCACTATAATTCAGAAATCCCACCGCCGGTTTATCAGATCAGCACCAACGTAGTGGGCAACATCGAGGTCTATACTACTAATGTGGTCTCCGGTGTTTGGTTGGACAATCAGAATGGCCTGCATGCGACGCGAGTGTCGGGCATGTTTCTTATAGAATACTATAAGACGGGAACGTTCACGGAACAGGTCCAGCCGGAAGCAATCGAGGTGGTCCAAGTGTTAGCGCCTGACATCCGGGTACAAACGGCCGATGTCGGGTCGCACTTGCTACCCAGGGATTCCTATTGGGCAGCAGTGAGCGGCCCCAACGGAGTCATCCCCAACGTCACTCGCGGTATGAACGAGACGGTGCTGGTCTATCCCCAAGACGGCCCAAAGCTGAATTGGGCCTTTTCGATCAGGCGCACCTGGCAGGAGCCTTGGTCCTTAGAGATCTATTGGCAGCATCGCGGGATCATGGGTGTACTTTGGCCCTATGAAGCCGATTGGTATTCGTGCGATTGGCCTGCCTCGCCGCAACTCTTCGTGATCGGGGATAACGCCAATGTTGACCAAGCGCCAGTGCTGATCCCTCCTGCGCTCGCGGCTCGAGTACTACCTGACATGGACCCGCCGTTCCACGCGTCGATTGACACAAGCGGACGATCATTTTCCACGATTTCGGCAGGTTTTTGCCTGCTGCAATACACGACGCACAGCAATATCTGGTTCGATGTGGTTCAAACCGTCAGTCACACCAACACGGCTTACTTCGACCTTCAACCCTTCGCTGGGCTGATCGGCACTGAACTGACGCCCGCCGAAGACCCGGCCCATGCGTTGTGGTTCGATGCCGAGGGCGAATTCGTGGATATTGCGACCAGTTATCTCAATCGGCTCGCGCAGTGGAGCCTTTCGGTTTGGTTTAGTTCCCAGCAGTTACAAAGCGGTACAGTATATTCTGAAGGCACGGCCGACACTCCGGCATTTGTGCTCAGCTTGATGCCGAGCGGGCAAATCCAGGTCGCCGCCTTCAATGGCGAGCGTTCCGACCCCTGGACGACCTTTACGACGACCAAGTCCTGGATCCAGTCCAATCAATGGCACAACGTTACTCTTACGTACACCGGCGGCAGCGACCAAGGCGGAACGCTTCAAGTCATCGTCGATAAATATGCAGAACAGACGACTAATTTTCCCCGCGTGAATCTCGCGGGCGCTTCGCAGGCTTGGATCGGCGCCGAGGTGGGTTCGCAGCCGAGCAATTTCTTTCTCGGAAAAGTGGATCGCCTCCGGATTTGGGATATCCCGCTAACCCCGGATCAAGTCGCCCAGGATCAGTCCGATACAGTTCCCGCCGCGGTGGATTTGCTCGCTCGATACGATTGCGACGAGGGGCAAGGCTCCATTATCTACAACCAGGGTGGGGACAACGACGGAACCTTGGTTGGCGATATTGGGTGGGCATATGGTCAGCTCGTCCCGACCAAAGAATGGTTGGGTTTCCCGGGTTACATCCACATGGCCGAAGGGAATCGTTACAACGTGGGGACTTATAACTATCCGACGGTCCGAGATCCCCACAGTGAGTCCTATATTTTTGGCGTGAATTCCGGCCTGTTGGAGGTGTGGTGGGCTAATCGGAGCCGGAATGCGGATATGCCGCCGGTCTACTATCCTTCACAGGTCATCCGCTATACGAATACCTGGCCGACCCTATCCCGGGAGATTGTGATCGCTAGCGGCTTGGGAAGTGACGGTGTTCAACCCACCAACGCACCACCCTGGGATCCCCGCACCGCCTTCAGTCCGAGTCTCTATCTTCAGAACGATCCCGCGCAAGCGGGCTACAACCCCAATGAAGAGCATGCTCTAATCCTCGATGAAGTAGTTTATGCATTGAGAAATGACCTGAATGGACCGAACACCTCGGAGCCGTTCGTTCTCGTGGACTATTTCGACGGATCGGGCCGCCCCAAAATGGCGCCATTTCAGGTAGTGACCACCAATGCCTTGTATCAATTGCAACGGTCGATGACCGCGGGAAATGCGATCACACCGATCATGCCGCTGGCTGTCTTTCCGCCAACGACCCGAACTAGCAGTGACACCACCCCACCGGCTTGGCGCGATCGCAATCTGGACTGGTGGGCCGTGGCCGCGGGAAATGATGGCCACACCACCAACGCGATCATGCGGTTCTATTATCACATGTTGCCGACGTTCAATTTTCCGAGTCTCTCGTTGTCCGAGCAGCCGCCCATTGGAACCGAGTTACCTTGGTTGCCGGAATTTCCCCTACTGAACATCACCAGTGGAACGCCGATTGCCTTTGGATACGAAGTCAGTTGGCCTACGGATGTGCCAGTGTTGCATTTGGGACAAACCCTCACAACGCCGACCCGAGGACTCCCGGATGTTTGGGATCAGCTCAGCGTCGATGTTGTGTATCAGCAATCCGAAGAACTTCCCAGCCAGCGAGTCAGTGTGGATCTCTTCGATCCCATCGTTGCTCAGGGAGTAGATCTCGCTCCCCAAGTGATCGACGCCATGCTGGCGGCCAGACAGGCTCGAACCGACCTTACGAGCGGATTGGTGCGATTCCCGAATCTGCCGCCGTCGCTCTATCCCCGCCTTTACTATGATCGGAATGCGGGATTGCAAGGGCAGCTCATGCTTAAAGGTCAGGCCGTGGAAACGCTCACGGGCAGCGGCTACTTACTTCTAAATCTTTTGCAAGATTTCGAACAGACGCAGACCATCGCCCAAGTCTCGACCAATGATCCTCACTTTTCCGCCTGGTCGGCGGCCGTGACCGCACTTCCGCAAGTCCTAACTCCGATTCAGCCAAATCTTCCTTTTGTCAATGCGGCTCTGACCGCACGGTTATCCGATGGGGTAGGCTATGTAACGGTAGCTTTCAACAACAGCACTAATCGACAACAGGTCCCGCCAGGATTGCCGGTGAGTCTGAGTATTCTTCAGGTCGATACGAATCTTTATTCCGGGGACTTGGAAGTCATCGAACCCGCGGACGCTCTGGCCGAACAACTTTCTCTGAGATTTAGCGCTGACTTTGCCGGTAAATCCTCGTTGGTCGAGTTCCGTTGGCGTTACGTAGAGCCCTTAGGTGGGCTTATACCTAATACCAATTTTCTGACACAGTGGTTTCCCTATGGCGTCGACCCCATGCCAGCGACCAACGAAGTGACTATCACAGGGACCAGCCCTTTCACCTTAACTGATCATTTCTTCGCCGTTCAATACCGCCCACTCAGCACCAACGGGCCCAGTGGCACAAACTGGAGCGCGTGGGCCTACAATCTCGCCCCGGGTTGGGTCGTCCGTGCGATGTCAGGGATCAATCCTTTCAACCAAGTCGTCGCGGATATGATCAATAATCCCGTCGACCCGGCCTTGACGATGATTAGCTTGGCCGGAGGCCCTTACGAAGGTGACATCGCGCTCAATTTGGCATCCGCTCGGACGGCTGGGCTTATCCCAACCTACGAAACAATATTCCATCGAGCGAAGGAGTTTACGCTCTCAGCCGGAGTCAGTGGCGATCCGGCGATCAACCAGACGTTACTCTACGCAGCCACCCGATTGAATGATTTGTATATGTTGCTCGGCAATGAAGCTTTTGCCGACGCGCAGGATCCCACCATCGCTTTCCCGCACTCTCTGACGGGTGATGGCAACAATTATGTCGGTTCCGCGGCCACCTCGATCTTTGCCTTCATGAATCAAGTTCCGAACCTCCTGGAGGAGGAACTGGCCCTGTTACGAGGGCGTGACGACACCCTTAATCCGCCGATAAACACCACCCCGATCTACAACCGCCTCATTTGGAATTTTACGCAAGGCATCAACGGCGGCGAAGCGGCCTATGCCTACAACTACCAGATTCGCGGAGACCCTTCATCCACGACCGGCGTCATCACAGCGGCGGACGCCAAACGGATCCATCCGCAGGGACATGGCGACGCTTGGGGCCATTATTTGTCCGCCATCAGCCATTATTATGGACTCCTGGCCTACACCAATTTTTGGTGGCAGACGGAACCCGGAGCAACGCTGTTGGGCAATACTGCCGTCAGCACGGATTTTCTCGATGAGCAGAAGTTTGCCGAAGCCGCGGCCGCGCGGGCGCGGACCGGCGCTCAAATTGTTCAACTGACATTTCGCCAGCGCTATTCCGAGGATCCGACCGGTCGCTGGTCGGAATACCATGATAGCAATACCAACCGAGCGTGGGGAATCGGCGATTGGGCTAGCCGCGCCGGGCAGGCCGCCTACTACGATTGGGCCGTGGCGAATTCGCTGATGCTAAACAGTCTGACCAATCTGGCTCAGCTAGGCACCAATTACCTAAATCGCCCGCCCGAGGGGATCGAAATGATTGATCGGATTTCGACGCCAGAATTGTCGGAAATCTCCGCTAGTTTCACCGGGATTCAGCGTAGCGTGGATAGCGCGGACTCAGGCCTCAATCCGCTCGGTTTCGCTCAGGGGGTGGTGCCGTTCGACATCGACCCCAAGGGAATCGACCAAGGGCAGACTCATTTCGAGCAAGCTTATGCACGGGCCCTAAAAGCGGTACAAAATGCCTGCATCAGTTACGATCGCGCTCGCGGCGCCACCTTGATGCTGCGCGAGGAATACGAATCGATGTTCGAGCTGATCATCAATATGTCGGCGGTCGAGACGGACTACCATAATCGCCTGATCGCCATCTACGGATATCCTTACGAGGATGACATCGGCCCCGCCGGAACATACCCGCAAGGCTATGACGGGCCCGATCTCATTAACTGGCAAATCCTCGATCTCGAAAACCTGTTGACCAATGCGCCGCTCGGTCAGCCCATGATTGTTCCCATCTACAACCTGAATTTTACGGCAGCGGATCTCGGTGGTGGAAACGTCAATGATCCCTATGCCTGGGATCGCCAAGATTATCTTAGCAATCCCCACGCGATTCAGTTTTCCACAAATAGCGTGGGAACAGTGACTGTGTACGTGGCTGACAACGGGTTGAAAGTCAAACCGCCGACCTGGACAGGCCGGCGCCGGGCCCAGGGCGAGCTTCAATTGGCCTTATCCGATTTGATCCGCGCATGGTACTCCCTGGAAGGGCAGATGGACAAATATAGCCAAACGATGTTGCGACTGAATTTGCAGCTTCAGCAACGGGCGGCGGACGTTGAATTGTACCTACCAGAATACGACCACCGGGTGGACAATCAGGAGCTCAAACTCAGCATCACTAGGGCGATTGAAGGTCTAAAGATCACTGGCGACATTCTGAATCTGCTCACCGCCGCCGCCAAGGAAGCTGGCTTTTTATTCTCGAAAATCAGTCCTGTTACGACCCAGGGGGTTGCCGGCCCGTTTCCTGTCGCAGAGTTAACCGAAAGCCCGGGGGTTTTGGCGCAGATTGCCATTGTCGGAGCGACCTACAGCCGCTTCATTGGTAATCTTAGTTATGATAGCGCTGCGTCGGGAGTGCGGATCCTTCAGACTCATTCTGATACAGATCTCGCCGAGCTTTTGGCGGGGAATCAATATTTCACGCTGCTGCGCTCCAATCTCGCGAGCACGGTTTGGGATCTTCGCAGCCAAGACGTGGCCCTCGCCGAGCTGCTGGCCCAGGTTCAAGCCCTCGAACAGTCCTACGAACGAGTGCAGAAACTCCTGGCTCAAGGCGAACAACTCATTTACCAGCGGGGACAGATCCGGTCCCGCGCGGCGCAGCGAGTACAGAGGGTCCGGTATGGAGATCTGGGCTTCCGGCTCTTCCGCAATGACGCACTCCGGCGTTACCAAGACAGCTTCGATTTGGCAGCGCGCTACACCTATCTCGCAGCGCAGGCGTACGACTATGAGACCGGATTGTTGAGTTCCGATTCGGGTTCGACTTCAGGTCGCGAATTCCTCGCTAACGTCGCCCGAGCTCGACTCCCCGGTCGATTCTACTCCTGGCTGGGCGACCCCGTTGTCTTAGACGTGCCGGGAGAGCCGGGTCTCGCTGATATTCTGGCTCGCATGCAGGCCGACTGGAACGTGGTCAAAGGGCGCTTCGGCTTTAACAATCCCGACACCGAAACGAGTCGATTCTCGCTGCGCACCGAGCTGTTCCGGATTTCGCCTGATGCCGCCGGCGACGCGGCGTGGGCTCAGGTTCTGGAAGACCACCTCGTACCCGATCTGAAGCAGTTGCCAGATTACGTGCGCTTTTGCCGTCCGCTGGAAAACTCAACCAATCCTCAACCGGCGATCGTCCTTTCGTTCCCAACCTATATTAGGTCGGGAATAAACTTCTTCGGCCAAGCGTTGGCGGGCGGAGACAATTCCTACAATCCGACTCACGCAGCGACCAAGATCCGCTCGGCCGGAGTGTGGTTCACCGGATACAATACCACCTTCAATCCCGAGGAAACAGGTCCGGGCTTGGCGAATGGCCCCCAAGTGTATTTGGTGCCGGCCGGGACCGATCTAATGCGTTCGCCGACTGCTGACGGCGCACTCCGTTCTTGGACCGTATTGAATCAGGCGATGCCGTTGCCCTTCAACATCAGTGGCGCCGACATCGACGCACCCGACTGGAGTCCCATCGTGAACTCTCTCCCGGAACCCTTCGCGCAGATTCGGAAACTCGCTTCAATCCGAGCCTACCACGATAGCGGAAACTTCGATCCCGCCGAAACGATCAACAACAGCCGGTTAGTGGGCCGATCAGTCTGGAACACTCGCTGGCTATTGATTGTCCCCGGTAGCACTTTGCTCTCCGATCCGGTTGAGGGTCTTCAGCGCTTTATCTATGGGGCCTTTGATGGCGCTAACCGCGATCACAACGGCGTTAAAGATATTAAGATATTCTTTCAAACGTATTCGATTAGCGGAGAATAGTCATGCGTATCGCCGAACTTCGAAAGGCAACTGTCTGGCTTGTCTGGGTCTCGCTGGTGTCTTGGGCGGGCTGGGCGGGAGTTCCTCAGCCGATGTGCATTTTTTATGGTCAAGCGGTAGATGGGTATGGATTGCCTTATACGACGAATGCGACGGTGATCCTTCGGCGGGGTAGCAATGAAATCGCCCGACACGTCATTCGGGGTTCGCTTACTCCCGGGGTCAATTTTGTCCTGTACGCACATTTGGATGAAGGCCGAACCACGAATTACTATACAACTCGGGCAGTGCGTTCCGGAGAATCGGTTTCCATCGTGGTGCGAGATCTTGAAGGTGAGAAATTGATCATGGAGCGCCCCGTGCCGCCGGTTAGCCGCCCCGGGACCCAAATCTCCATCCACGCCACCGCAGCGGAAGATGAAGACGGCGACGGCCTTCCAGACCCCTGGGAACGCGAGTTGATCACTTGGTCTGGTGGCCAACTGAACAATCTCGCTGAGGTGCGAGGAGAAGACGATCTCGACGGCGACGGCCAAACCAATCTTCAGGAGTATCAAGCGGGAACCTTCCCGTTCTTCGATCGGGATTTGTTTTTCGCCGAGGAAACAACCCTGACTCCCAACGGTAATATTAGAATCACTTTTTGGAGTATCGCAGGTAAAGTATATCTCGCCGAATGTGTGGCCGATCCATCCCAGCCTGAGTGGAATTTCTGTCCCTGGGCATTGTCCGACACCGGGCCGACACAGGCTGCGCCGGTAGAGGGCACGGGAGACTGGCTTTCTCTCTATTTGCCAATCGAAACGGACTTTCGTCTGTTCCGCCTGGTGGTGAAGTGAACGATCGCTGAACTTAGGCGCCTCGGACCGGAGCGCGGTGGCGCTGTGCCGGCTAGTTTGGAAGCTTGGGTGGATTCAGGCCGTCCAGGCTGTGGGCACCGAACAGGTCTTTAACGAGGACGGCATCCTTCACGGAGCCCTGACCCATCACCGCCACGTGCCCACTGGCTCCCATCGGAGTTTGCGGACGGAAGACCAGCTCGCTCGCCCCCGGCGGGGCGGCCAAAAGTGCCAGCGGACCTTGGCGATCTTCTGGTGCACAAGCTCGGGAGCGTCACGCAACAGCGCCGCCGGATCAGCCATGCCAGAGTTGATCAACCAAACCGCCGAGCGGTCAGGAACTCGTGCTAAGGCCCTTTTGACCAGCGCCGAGCCATTCGAATCCACGGCAACCGATGATCTCAAAAGTGGCGTCTGGATAAAGACCTGATGGTCAGCCAAGCGCGGCTGGTTTTCGCAATGCGGTGATTCGTCGTGTGGCATGGGGAACCTCGTCTCCTGCCTCTGACACTCCAAACTGCAGCCTGCCCTTCGGTTCATCCGCTCCGTCCTAGGCGCATCGGCCAACCGCACTTACCCTCGCGGTCGTCTCAGGAATCCACCCGCTCGCAACGCAGGCGCCGCTTGAGCCGGTCCTTCGCGTCCGCCGCCAGCCGCGCATTGGCCGCCGTGGGCGGTTTCTCCCCCATACTTCCAGCGGCCTGGTGAAGAATTTCGAGTTGTCGCAGATAACGCTCGCAGGCAGCGCAAATTCGCAAGTGCATCCGCAGACGGAAGCGCGTCCAGGGCGACAACGGCCGCTCATACGCACGCGAGGCGAGCTGAGCGATCTGCCGACACGGCGGCGTCAGCGCCGCGAGTAACACCACGCCCCGCCACTTGAGCCATTTCACCAGACCACTCATGCTTCGTCCGATGTTGGAGATTGCGCCTCGAACCAATTCACTTCAAGGCACCGTCGCAACGCCAGCCGCGCTCGATGGAGCATCACCCAAAGGTTGCTGGGCGTGATGTTCAGCGTCGCGCAAATCTCGTCGCTGGAGATATGGTCCACTTCGCGCAAGAGAAACACCCGCGCAACCCGCTCCGGTAGCTTGCCACTGCAACGGTGGAAGACCTGCCAGAATTCCTCTTGGTTAAGCGCCGCCCCGGCTCCGGTCCATTCTGAAGGCGCCGTCGCCGCATTCCAGTGATCCGGGAAAGCGGTATTATCGAACGCCTGCGCCTCTTCCTCACGATAGAACTCCAAGTCGGTAAACACGGTCTCCCGACCGGCCTTGCGGAAGTGGTCGAGGATTTTGTTCTTCAGGATGCCAGTTAGCCAACTGCGTTCCGACGAGCGGCCCTCGAATCGATGGCGCGAGCGCAAGGCGGCCAACAACGCTTCTTGTACAAAATCCTCGGCCAGGACCGGGTCGCGCAAACGTGAAAGTGCAAAATGGAACAAGCAATCGCCGTGTTCGTCCACCCAACGCTCGGGGTCCAAGACAGGCGCGTCGTCCACGAGAACGGTACGGGCGGACGAAGCAGGTTGGGGCGGCTCCATAGACTTGTCGGCGGCGGTGGTCATGACGGAGGATGCTGCGGAAGCTCACTGGCGGTGGGGGCGTATGCGGAGCCAAGGCGGCAGTGATCCAGGACGACCTGTTTGAGTCGGCTTCGGGCCGCTTTCGGCAGATGGCTCACCCGCGACCCCTGGACCGTCGCCAGGCAGAGATTGCGGTGCAGCCAGCGGAGTTGGTGACGGTATCGACGGCAGAGGCGACAGAAGAGCAAGTGAAGCATCACCGTCGGCCGTTGCCACCACGGCAATAGCCCATCCAACGCCCCCGATGAGTGACGGCACATTTCACGGCAATTCGGCAGCAACACGGCTCGCACTCTAGCCCGGGCACTATCACCTGGTTTGGGAGCGTCCATTTATGAGAGGGCACCCGAGGTACGGTTAGGCATCTTGTAGGATGGGTCGCTTCGTTCTCGAGCGCCTTACAGGTGATCGATGCTTTTTTCGTTTTTCCAGCAGCCGCGTCTCGAGAATGAGCGCGCCTCTGGGCAACGACCGAAGCTCACGAGAAGGCACGGGGAATCGTTTGACGTTAAATCTGGTATCGGTCCTTGAGCGTCCTCAGGCCCCAGTGGACTAGAAACGACGGACGTCCCGGGCATTGCGCGAACCGCGACGGCACAAGGGACGGTAGGTACCAAGGAATATGGAGCTGGTAGAGGACCGAGTTGATTCGGGTGAGCAGGGGGAAGCTCACCCGGTGCACCTGAAAGACGAGGTGATAGATCGCTTGCCGGAGCGTCGACCGTCGTTTCCGGTTGGCTTGGTAATACGCCTCGAATGCCTCCGCGGAAGCCGGCGTCATGCGATCCAGCATCGCATCATGACGGTTGAGCAGGATGCTGATGGATTTCTTTTGCTGGCCAAACATCTCGCGCGCCACGCCTTTTTCCTCGACGAGCCGCCGCGGGATCGGACGGTCGTAGCGTCCGCCGACGCGCCACGGCGCCATCTCAGGCGCGGCGCTAATCCGCTGAATCGAGGGATGGCTAAGGCAGCCGATGAATGGCAACGGCGCGAGGATAAAGCCAGTGCGGAACCGGAAATCAGTCCAGCAGCATCCTCCGGCTTCGTAACGATGGATATCCCGCTCGACCTTCTTGAGGTTAACGTCCCACACGACGTCGCCGTGATAGCCGACGACGACCAGACGTCCGGGAAGCAGGTGGGCCAAAGCGGCGATTTCGAAATCCTGCCCCAAGTCACCCGCAGCCACGAACTCGGCCTCCGGGAAGTCCGACTGTTTCAGCGCCTCAAGGCGTTCGAATTCCTGAACGGCTAGGCCGAGGCGCTCCGCGATCGGTCGGCCGCTGTCCACAGGTTGTTCGCCGCCCCAATCGGACCGGGCCGTTCGAAAGGTGACGGCCTCTCGACATCCCGCCTCCATCGCCAGCACCGTGCAGGCCGGTGAGTCGTAGCCAGTCGACAGCATGGAGATCGGTTCATAGCGCGCACTCCTCGTCGGGGCCCCGGCATTCTCCACGACCCGCCGAAACCTCGAGACGAGGAAATCTCGGTACTCCGGGAAGGAGCCGAAATCGGGTGGTCCCTTTTTCGGTTCGACCCGCACTGTGAGGTCAGGTCCGACGCGAAGATTTGCGTAATGGTGAACACAGACTGAATGCCCATTCGCCGCCGGGATCGAACCGTGGTGGTATTGCCTCCGACGGATCATCCTGAGCAGGTCCGCCTGGTAGGGGATGTACGCCGGGTCCAACTCCATGCCAGACGCGGCCAGCACAAATGCAAGCGAGGGTGAGACGAACAGCCGGCAACTCACGCGGACGGTAAATAGGCGTTCCAGCACATGGCACGGGGTGGCGAAGAGGACTTCGTTGCTTCCGAGGCGCGCCCCCGTCCCCATGAGAGCGAGGGCATCCAGGAAACGCCCGTCTTCGAAAGGGCCGTCCCAAGCACCCTCGACGAAAAATTCAGAACGGGTTTCCACCCACGGTCCATGATGTACGTCGACCGCGTCTGAACCGTGCTCCAAAATAGCGCACCAGGCCAGCCGCGGAAGGCGGTCTGATCTATGAAACCGAAAATGCATCGGCGTCCATTTTGTTCGAGAGCGCGGTTTGAGTATGCCGGAACAGCCGAAGAACCGTGTTGGAACCAGCAGCCGGGATAAATCTTCGATTGGGTGTGGAGGCAGCGTCCCAGAATTCGTCATCAAGACAAGCCTACGCGTAGGTTGTCGTGCCTTGATCACATCCACTCCTCTGGTGTCCATTTTGGCGCAGACCCATTTACTGCTTCCCTAGGCTCGACGGCACGTCGCAGGAGGGGACCGTACTTTTTGAGCCACGCAATTTCCCGATAGAGTTACGCGTGGTAAATGGTCACACCGCCGGGCTTTAATCAGGCGCCTGTTGAAGCGGTGGATGGATTCTGAGACGAAGGCTATCGCTTCCGCTCCAGGAGGACCGACATCGCTCCGTCCTTCTGTCGCAGATCGAGCCAATCGCCCTCGAAACGCAGGGTGGCGACTGACTCAAGTGCGCGAAGAAATGCCTCTTCCTGTTCCTGCAAGGCGCGGTTATCGCAGGCCCGGCGAGTCGCCGCCACTGACGAGAATCGCAGTGTATCGCCCTCGGCGCTATAGGCGGCGGTGTACCGGTTGCAGCCGGTTGTGCCGCTCACCCGGCCTTCGGTGTCGAACGCCATTGTAATCGTGGAGTCCGATACGAGGCCAACGACGGCTTGCCTCCCGTTGTTGATATTCAGCACGCTCCAGGAGCTCCCGGCGAGCGATTGCGCCTGCGACACCAGAGTCGCGACGACGACCCTGTCTGCATTTAGGAGTTCCAACGTTCCATCGCCACGCCGGAAGCTGCGGGCGGTGAGCAGAGCGGAGCTAAACGCCTTGGCCTGCTCCATCGTGCTCTCAGCGCACGCCATCTGCGTTGACGGCCCCAGCGGACCAATTTCGATTTGGGACCCATGCGCCGTGAAGGGCAGAGAGAACCGATTGCACCCATCGCTTCCGGTCACGCGTCCGGCCTCAAATCGCACCGTCGGCGTCGCTCCGGGGACCGGGCTTCGTCCGGGCAGCGACGAGAGCACCCAAGCGGTTCCTTCGACCGATGGTGATTCGGTCACCGTGTTCATCGAAGCGCACCCCGCAAGCCCCATGGCAATCACAGTGACGAAAACATGGAGCCCGCAATGGATGGTTTTTGTGTTCATGGGGTGCCTGGGGCAGGGGACTCTTGCTCTAGCGTACCCGGCAGCCCGCGTCGGATCCGCGCCGAGAAGTCTGGAACGTCGCCGGCGGCGCGGGCGGTGTCGTTAATATGCGAGCGTCGCCGCAACTCGGAAAACGACAAGCGGGTGTCGAGGATGCCCAGGCGGTACAGGTAGGCATCGATCAGGCCATTGAGGAAGTGGTTTATCTCAAACCGCCGATGCGGCCCACCCACCGCCCGCGAATAACGGATCACGTTGATCGTGCAGCTGCTCTTGAGCAGGTGATACCACTCCGGACGCTCCGCCAGGCTATTGATGCGACCGAGGTAAATCAGAAACAAGGCTCGCGCCGACTCGCGCGGCATGCGGAGACGGTACAGAAATACCTCTTCACCTCGGTAGTCCGTGCGCAGCCGCACCAGGTCCCGCTCATCGCCCACCACATACACCAGTTCGAACTGCTTGAACAGCGACGCCAACGGGTCGAATCCTTCACCCACTTCCGGGCGAGTTTCGATCGAAATGCATACCGGCGGCGAACCATCGTCGAAGTTGAAACTCAGGAACGTGTGAGCCACCGGCCCAACCTTCCAATACGAAACCAGCAAGTCCACCGATACAAGGCGGGACAGGTCCACCTCACGCTCCTCGTAGTGGATGTCGAAGTCATCTCGGCTTCGGTAGGTGAAATTTCGATAGTTGAGGAAGCGCACGCGATCACCTTCGATCACCGCACGCGGAGGACGCGCGACCTCGGCCCGCCACGGCCGATCATTAGATGGCGGAATGCTGGCGTACCAGATCACCACTCCCACGAAAGCGCCGGCCAGCGTCCAACGCCATTTGGGGCGGCGCACAACCCAAAGGGCACAGATGGCGAATCCTCCAAACGCTAGGGCCAGGATCAGCCGTGCGGCCGGCCAGGGCAGGTTCGAGTAATAAATCACCAGCGACGCCCAGGCGATCACCAGGAACTGAACGAAATACTTAAGGGCCTTTAGGCCCCATCGTATTAGACGGCGGATCCAGTTGAGCCCGCGCGCCGGGGGTGCCGGCGGCAACGGTTTGGGCGGCCCAGGCGGCGGCTGCGGTGGTTCGGGCTGGGACAATCAATGAGAGCCGCCGGCGACCAGGATGGATCCGGCGATAAGAGTTGTAGCGTGGAATGAGAAATTGCGCAGTTTCACGGACGCCTCTCTCCTCTCCAATGTGTTTCTATTGGGGTGGAAAATCTCTAAACGCCCGCTCAACGGCCTCCTTGATCGTCTGCGCGTTCCGTTGCGGATTGGAACTGAGGGCGCTTGTCGCCACGCTACGCCAGAGCAGCGCGTTGCGGGAGGCATCCCACACATCAATCACCAGCGTGCCTTGGGTGACGGTAGTAGGGCGGGTGGTTGACGACGTGGTATCAAATCCCACACGGTTTCTGCTTCGGCTGGAGCCACCCCAGGTGTTCATCCCCGTGTAAGTCGTGTGAAAATGCGTTTGTTGATCGGTCGATCCATAGTAGGTGACGAACAAATCTGGATTCACCTCCACCTCAATGAAGCCAGAGGAGATCATCCCGGCGCGGATGGCGTTGACGATCCGTTGGTGCGACAGTGGTGAACTGACCGCCAGGGAGTTCGTGGAATCCTTATATTGAAACGTTCGGAATCCTGAGAAGGACGTCCCTTCTGCAAAGTCGGTGGTCACCCGGGGCGACGAACATCCTACGAGAAGCCAACCTAAGAGAGAAAAAGCCAAAAGCTGCTTCATGAGTCGGCGCGCTCCCAAGTCACAAAACTATTCCTTCTCGCTACCAAACGCTTCCCGCAGTTCGGCTTCCTGCGCGTCGGAAAGGTTGGAGGTGATTAACTCCATCTTCACGCCTTGGAAGGCTTCCTGGATCTTTTCGCGGTTGGCGGCACCCGTCAGGAGAAAGAGAGCTGACGTACCCTCGGTCACCTTCGACTGCACATCCTTGATGAAGTCGTCGTTGATGCCGTAGTCCTTGAACTTACCAGAAATCGCCCCGACCGCTGCGCCGACCGCCATTCCCAGCAGAGGCACGAAGAATATAAAGCCGAACAACATACCCCAGAACACGCCATCCAATGCCCCGCGACCGACGAGGTCAACGGCCTGCTGCGTGCGGGGTTGCTTCTTGCCTTTCGGCCAGGTCACG
>DLVS01000824.1 GCA_003445095.1 Verrucomicrobiales bacterium | reverse complement strand
TTCGGGAATCTGCAGGCGGACGTCGCCGGACAACCGCTCACCGGTCAACTTCACGGTTGCCAAGATCGCGATCGCGGCTTCGTTGGAGTTAGGTTCGTTTTGCTGGAGCACTTCCTCAATTGGAAGCGCCAAAAGGGTATCGATCACTTCGACGAGCGCCCGTCCACCGATCTGCGTCAGGTCGGGTAGCAAGTACTCGGGTCTCATGCACGGACCGGTTGGCTGAGTGCTTGGAGCACGGCGAACGGCATATTCTGGAGGGGCACCACTTGATCCACCACTCCCAGTTTGATTGCCGCTTGGGGCATGCCAAAGACGACGCAACTTTCCTCATCCTCGGCCAACGTCCGCGCGCCGGCGGCTCGGAGCGCCTGCATGCCACGAGCGCCGTCAGCGCCCATGCCAGTGAGCAGCGCCGCGACGGCGTCGGCTCCGGCCTGCTCCGCCGCGGAACGGAACAACACGTCCACCGAGGGACGGCAGTGGTGCACGGGTGGGGACTGAGTAAGCCGAGCCCGATATCCGCGGGTCGAGGGAAGCAACGTCAGATGAAAATCGCCAGGTGCCACCAGGCACAATCCAGGGCGCAATTCCTCGCCGTCAGTGGCTTCACGAACGTCGAACGGACACAATTCGTTGAGGCGGTTGGCCATGATTCGCGAAAAATTAGGCGGGATATGTTGCACCACCGCGATGGGTGGGAGCCCGGCGGGTAGCCGCGGCAAGAGGAAGCGAAGCGCCTCGACGCCGCCCGTGGAAGCCCCGATCAGGATGATTCGCCGCTCGGAAAACCGGCCGGGCGGGACCGGCTGGTTGATTGCTGTGAACGTACCCGGCGGCGCCGTTACGGGGCGCACTCCGCGTCGGGCCGAGGCGGCGGCCTTGACATGGTAGGCGAGTTGATCGGCCAGCGCCCCAAGAGTCTGGCTGCCGTTCGGCTTGGCGAGAACGTCCACCGCGCCGGCCTCTAGTGCTTCGAGGGCCTTGGCGGAACCTTGTGGCGTGAGCGAACTCACGACGACCACCGGCACCGGATGATGTTCCTGGAGGATCTTGAGAAACGTTAGCCCGTCCATGCGCGGCATTTCCAGGTCGAGCGTGATGACGTCGGGTTCCAGCGCGAGAATCTTTTCCCGGGCCGCGTACGCGTCGTGCGCGACGCCAACGACCTCAAGCTCGGGATCCAGACTTAGGGCCTCGCTGATCGCCCGACGAGCCAGCGCAGAATCATCCACGATCAGCACCCGGGTTCGGCGATCCGCGTTGATCGGTGATGGAACTTTTGATTTCAGATCGCTCGGCACACTGGTTACGGCCCGCAGGACGTATTTGCATGATGCCCGGCACAGACGACGGCAGCAAGGGAAGGTAGGTGGAAGCAGCGGGGCGGGATCTGAGGCGCACGCCGGCCTCGGGAATCGTGGCAAGAGACTCGCTAGCCGCCTCGAACAGCACGCCGCCACGACCCCGTGAAATGCTTCATCATTTTGTTGACCGGACAACCTCAGGTTCCGGCTGAGTGATGTCCACACACGGAATATCAGGGACACGACACCCGTCCAATTGCCTCTCACAATTTCCTTCAGGCGCCTTCACGCGCGTGGTGGCTTTGGATGCGGCCGCGGTGGAACGCAGCCTTACCACGCCCATTCAATTTCGCCGGTAGATTCCTTGGCGAACGGATTCCAAATCGTGTCGGACACCGAGCAGACTTTCCGAATGCCCAATGATCAGGTAACCGCCATGAGCGAGTTGTTTCGTGAGCTTTTGTACCAGCGTCGCTCGGGACGGTGGATCGAAATAGATCATCACGTTTCGACAAAAAATAACATGTTGGTCGCGTGGTATCGGGTATTCAGCTTGGAACAGGTTGACCCGATGGAATCGCACTCGGTGCTGCAGCTCCGGCTTGACGCGGCAGGTTCCCGCTCGAGGGCCAAAACCCTTTTGGAAGTATCGCTTCAACAAGTCCGGTGAGGCCCATTGGCCGTGGTC
Organism: Verrucomicrobiales bacterium; assembly: GCA_003445095.1. GTDB lineage: Bacteria > Verrucomicrobiota > Verrucomicrobiia > Limisphaerales > UBA9464 > UBA9464. The sequence continues at coordinate 15,923 of DLVS01000824.1, read as the reverse complement.
CAAGCGGTAGATGCCTTGTTGCGCGTGCGCCAGCATTCGTTGGGAAATGTCCGACGCCTCCACCAGCCAATCCAAGGATGGATGCTCACGAAAGTATTCCGCGAGCACGATCGCCAACGTGAAAGGTTCCTCGCCCGACGCCGCGGCGGCTGACCATACGCGGAGCGGTGACTGCCTGGCGATCAAGCGCGGGGTCAATTCCGGCAGAATTCGACTCGTCAGAAAGGCGAAGTGCTCGGGCTCGCGAAAGAATTTCGTGTGGTTAGTGGAAATGAGATCCACTAACTGTCCAATTTCGTCGGCGCCGGCTCGGGACTCGAGCAAGGCACAGTATTCGTCGAAAGAGGTCAGTCCGAGCACCCTCAGGCGTTTGCGAAGCCGGTTGGCCAACATCGGTTGCTTGTCGGCGCCGAGTCGGATGCGGCTGTGTTGATACACGAGGGCGACCAAGGTTCGGTAAGCCGCAGCGGATAAGGTAGCCGTGAAGAAAGGGTCCACTCAGCCGGATCGATTCAATTCAACCACGAACAAACCCAGTGCGGGCGAGCCGTAATGCCCGGAGCGCGGGCGGCCTCGCCCGCGCAAAATCGGAAATGAATCCCTCGGATCCGTGTCCAGCTGGGTTCATCTGTGGTTGGGCTGTTTTGACTGTCTTCCCTGTTTGCGCGGGCGGGACCGCCCGCGCTCCTGTACTGCATGGTATGGCTCAGAAGTTCCGGAAGTTGTCGTCGTCGTGGTCCTTTTCGACGGCATCGCCAGGCATCGGGATCGCTTTGCGCCCACTCGCCGAAATGGCCTTGGGGGCAGGAGGGCGTGGCCGAGAGGTGACGACGGACGGACTGCTCGACACCGTGTAGCGGGAACTCGAAGGCGGTGCCGCAGTCGGAGCCGCCACGTCACACCCGACGAGCTTTCGCAGTTGCCCGACCATATCCTTGAGGGACTCCGCTTGAGCGTCGAGTTCCTCGGCGGCGCTGGCACTCTCCTCGGCACTCGCGGAATTGCTCTGCGTGACCTTGTCCATCTGGGCGATCGCGATGTTGATCTGCTCGATGCCTTGCGCTTGTTCCCGAGCAGCCGTGGCGATTTCCGCGACCAAAGAGTCCGTTGACGAGACTTTGTCCGCAATCTGGGCCAGCGATTCTCCTACCTTCGTGCAGCTTCGGGAACCGTGTCGGCTGCTGGCAATTGCCGCTTCGATTTTGTCCGCCGTCTCTTTCGCGGCGGCGGCGCTGCGTTGGGCCAACGAACGAACTTCGTCCGCGACGACCGCGAATCCGGCGCCGGCCTCACCCGCCCGCGCCGCTTCCACGGCGGCATTCAAGGCAAGGATGTTCGTTTGGAAGGCGATTTCGTCGATGTTCTTAACGATCTTGGCGACTTCGGCGCTCGACGTATCGATTGCTGACATGGCTTGAGTCATTTCGACCATCGTTTTGGACCCAGCCTCCGCCACGGTGCGGGCTTCCCCGGCCAGCGCCTTGGCCTTTTGCGCATTTTCCGCAGTGGACCGGATCATACTCGACATCTCTTCCAACGAGGCGCTGGTCTCTTCCACCGACGCGGCCTGCTCACTCGATCCGGACGAGAGAGTTTGGCTGGAGGCGGAAACTTGTCGAGCGGCCGCGGCGGTCTGCACGGCCCCCTGGTCGAGATTGGTGGCGAGGTCTCGCAGGACACGGTTGCTTGAGCGCGCGACTTGCCAGGAGAGAAGACTCGCCACGACCAGGGCAACTCCGAGAACGAGCCCGATTAGACGGATGCCGGATGTCGCTTCCGCTTTGCCCGACTGACCCGCAGTCATGCCAAGCTTATTATTGTATTCGACCTGAGAGTGGAGAGCATCAATGGATGCTTCGTAGGCGGGAACCACAACCTCCCATTGCCATTTCTTGTACTCGTCCACTTTGTTTTGGCGGACTAGTTCCAAAAGTCGATCGCGAGCGGTAGCGAAGGCAGCTCGCGTCCGTTTTGATTCCTCAAAGAGTCTTCGATCTTCATTGTCGGAAATTAGCGGAACATACCTCTGAAAGAGCTCGTCAACCCGAGTCCGATTCGCCGCGATTTCTCGGCTGAGTTCCGCCCGCTGCTCGTCGGAGATCGCCAGCATAAACTGTAGGCTGAGCACCATATTCTCTCGCGAAAACGACGCGCATTCATTGAGGATGAGCACGCTCGGAAGGGTATTATCTGCGAGATCGTCCAGGTCGTCTTTGAGTTCGTGCAGGCACCAGAGGGCGAAGAATCCAATAACTGCCGTGATGACCAGCATCGTGGCGAAACCAGAGATGATCCGGCGCGAAATAGTCCAAGTATTCATGGCGTTTGAGTTGGGGAATTCAATGGGGAGGACGAAGGAAGCGAAACTGTGCCATCTTCCTGAAAGATCTTTTCTAAGTTGAGCAGCGTTTTGACCCCACCCCGGACCGTGGCCATGCCCAGGATATATTGCGTGTCTGGTGAGCCACCGAAGTCGGGAGTGGATTCAAGGTCGGTGGCCGCCAAAGGGACGACTTCTTCAACCGCGTCAACGATCGCGCCCATCAGTGTGCCTCCATTGGGCGGTTGGCCGACCTGAATGACCATGATGCAGGCGCGATCCGCGTAACTTTCGCTCGCCAGCCCGAATTTGGCCCGCAGGTCGAGGATTGGAATGACTTTCCCGCGGAGGTTGATCACTCCCTTAATGTACCGCGGCATCTTGGGAACCGGCGTGATCGGACACAGGCGGATGATTTCGCGAACGCTCAGGACCGGCACTCCGTAGGACTCGCGGCCCAGAGAGAAAGTCAAATACTTGCCTGGTTTCGCGGCGAACGCCGGGGGTGACGAAGTGTCCGGAGTCATGACATTGCGAATCGGCAATTTGTGTTGGTCATCATGGTCGAGTTGTTGGGAAACCACGAACGGGCACGAATGAACACCAATAAAGGGGGGGCAAAACAAGGCATTTGGAAGAGCGAGTTCTGGTCACAAAACGCTGACTACTGCGCAACGGATTTACCGACCAAAATGGCCCCTTTGATTCGTGTGCCTTGGTGTCCATTTGTGGTTCTCCCCGTTTTTCTCTGGCATCGCTACGCCTCGTTGGTCCGGCAGTTGACGAGCGTATCCACGTCGAGGATGAGCCCGACCCGGCCGTCTCCTAGAATAGCTGCGCCCGCCAGCAAGTTCTGCCTCTTAAATGTTTCGCCCAGATTCTTAATGACCACTTCCTGTTTGCCAATCAGTTCGTCCACCAGGAGACCACGGGCGGCGTCACCAGATTCGACCACCACAATGATTCCCTCTTCGGGCTCGGCGGCGCGTCCCGGTGTCCCGAGGTGCTGTCCCAAACGAAGCAGCGGGGTTAGCCGGCCGCGCACGCTGACAACTTCGCCGCGTTCGTGAACGGTGGAGACCATGCCGGGCCGAGGCCGGAACGACTCGCGAACCGATAGCGTGGGAATAATGTACCGATCATCGCCGACGCCCACGAGCATGCCGTCGATGATGGCCAGAGTGAGCGGAAGGAGAATGGTGAACGTGGTGCCCTGGCCCGCAACGGAGTAGATTTCGACTTTGCCGCGGAGCTTTTCAATGTTGCGCCGCACGACGTCCATCCCCACGCCTCGTCCAGAAATGTCCGTGACTGTTTCCGCCGTGGAGAAACCGGCCGCGAAAATCAGCGCAAAGATTTCAGCGTCGCTCGGTGTCGCGTTCGGCTTGAGGAGGCCGCGTTCGCGCGCTTTGGCCAGGATGCGCTCCCGGTCCAACCCTTTGCCGTCGTCCTGGATTCGGATCACGATGCCGCCGCGTTGGTGAGCCGCGGAAAGGCGGATCGTGCCGAGCATTGGCTTGCCTTTGGCCTGTCGGTCGGTCGGCGATTCGATGCCGTGGTCGACCGAGTTGCGGATCATGTGGACGAGCGGGTCAGCCAATTGCTCCACGATCCCGCGATCCAGTTCGGTTTCCTCGCCCTCCAGTACGAGCTGCGCCTGCTTCTGTTGTTGGGCGGCGAGGTCGCGTACGAGGCGGGTCATCTTCTGGAAGGTCGCGCGAATCGGCACCATCCGAAGCGACATCGCATTGCGTTGCAGATCGGTAGTGATTCGGCCGAGTTGACGTAGACTTCGCGCGAGCGTGCGGCTGGGAAGGCGCTGAACATCGGGATTTTGGATCACCATGGACTGCGCAATGACCAACTCGCCCACCAGGTCCACCAGCGTGTCCAGCTTCTGGGTGTCGAGCTTGACGAATCCGGCGGCGCCGTCGGCCGCCGGGGACGAACTCGGGCGTCCGCCGGCTGACAAAGGAGGCACTCCCGACGCTGGTGAGGGAGACTTTGGTTCCGGAGCAGCTTCGGTCACGGCCCTGATTGCCGCGGTTGCTTCGGCAGCCTTCGGGGCCGCGGCGACTGACGGAGCTGGCGGCGGCACGCGACTCGCGACGGGCGCCTGCTCACCTCGGAGAGCCGCTCGCACTCGGCCGACGAGTTGTTTGGTAGGGACGACGATCGGCGCGCCCACGTTCGTGCCGTCCAACTGCGCGCCGATCTCCGTGGTGAACTGTTTCAGCGTATCGGCCCCGGCGAGGATCAGGTCAATGATGTCCGAAGTGATCGCCAGGTCCGAGCGGCGCGCGGCGTCGAGGAGCGACTCCAAGTCATGAGCCAGGTCTCGCAAGGCATCCAGGTGGAGGAAGCCGGCACCGCCTTTGAACGTGTGGAAGGCGCGGAAGATTGAATTGATCGTGCCGGGATCTTTGGGATTGGCCTCGAGCACGAGCACTCCCTGCTCGATATTTTGCAAGAGTTCCAGCGACTCACTGTGAAACTCGCGGAGGAGTTCGGCGTCTTCGGCAAGCTTCAGCCGAATCGCGGGCTCATCTGCTGCCGGCGTCGTATCGGCGACTTGGGGGGCGACCGTTGGAGCCGTGGCGGCGGGAACAAGTTCGCTCTCCTTCGCAGCCCATGCCGGAATGGTTGTATTCCGCGCCCAGGCCGTGAACGCGGAGCTCATCCACGAATGCCACTGGTTGAAGTTTCGGATGGATTCGGCCGTAAACTTACCCGAACCGTCCAGCGTCTCGTCGAGCCACTTGCGAGCGACGGAAAGTCCGGTCGCGATTGCGGGCGGCGCCTTGGGTAGGACGAATTCCTCCAGGTCCATGACGAGGCTGTTGATGGGCAACAATCCCGTGTCGGCCTCGGGCTCGACAAAGGCCAGCTCGACTCCCAACTGAGCCAAAACTTCGGCCGCTTTGGTCAGAGCGGTGGCGTTGTTGGGACTCGCTTCCATTGGTTGCGAAACTCTAGTTCAGGAGGCGCCGGCGAATCGAATGGAATCGAACCGCGGGAAAGATCGCCTCGGCCGAGTCGTCGTTAAGAATCGGCTAAGTCGCCAAGTTTCCCTGTCTGCATCCACGGAAAACTGATTCATTTCGCGGCGCGAGATCACGGGAAGAAATAGCCTTGGTGTCGCGGAAATCATTTTCGGAGTGTGGAGCGGATGAACGAACTGACCTTTTCTTTGGCGCTAGCCGCAGTTTCGTTGTTAGCCGGGATTGTCGGCTCGCTCATCGGGCTCGGAGGCGGGGTTATTATTACGCCCCTCTTGGTGTTGGGGTTCGGCGTCGATATTCGTTATGCCATGGGCGCCTCGTTGACCTCGGTGATTGCGACCTCCTCGGGCGCGGCGGCCGCTTATTTGCGCGACGGGACCTCCAATATGCGCCTCGGCTTGTTTCTTTGTGTAGCCACCACTCTTGGCGCGGTCGCGGGTGCATCTTTGGCCGCAGTCCTCAACCCTTCCACTCTCGCCGTCGTCTTCGGACTCGCCCTAATGGCTACGGTAGTCATTTCCCTTCGCCCGAAGCCTGCCGAGGCGGCCGTGCCACTGGCCTCCGACCCATTTGCGATCCGTTTTCGATTGGTGGGCGATCAACCGACTCCGGGCGGCCGCGTCCCTTACTCCGTGCGCCATGTGGTTCCCGGATTTGCAGTGATGAGCGTGGCGGGTTTGCTGTCGGGGCTTTTGGGTATCGGCTCGGGCGCCTTCAAAGTACTGGCGATGGATCAGATCATGGGCATTCCGTTCAAGGTCACTACAGCCACCAGTAACTTCATGATTGGAGTCACTGCCGCCGCGAGCGTTGGGATTTATTTGAAGCGTGGTTACCTCGATCCGGTATTGGTCGCGCCCGTGGCGCTGGGAGTCCTGGCCGGCGCCTTCATCGGTGCGCGGCTCCTGCCGGTGGCTCCGGTCAAGGTCCTGCGCTTAGTCTTTCTCATCGCAGTTACGGCGATTTCTCTGCAAATGATATTTCGCGGGCTCGGATTCAAACTGTAGCCGTAGCCGGAGAATGTGATCCCATGAAAGACGAGCTCATCCAACGCCGACTGGCGCAAGTCATGTTGGGAGGAGTGTTATTGGCGGCCGCGGTCATCGCCGCAGGTTGGGTTTGGTTTGTGGTGGGGCATCCAGGCTTAGCCCCGGGCGACCACCTATTTACGGGCGAGCCGAAGTACCTGGAAAATCCCGTCTTGATGGTTCGGCGAGCGTTGGAGACCTCTGCCCTGGGCCACCGGCAAAGTGTCATCATGATCGGCATCGCTCTGCTGCTCATCAATCCCCTCGTCCGTGTCGGACTCGCCTTGGGTGGCTTCGCGGCGCAAAAGGACCGCTTATACACTGCGGTGTGTTTGGTGGTGCTGTCGGTCCTTTTGTTCAGCCTCTTTGCATAAGCAGCCCTCGGACGTGAGCCAAGCCACAAACATTTCCTCCGTCCGCTGGGAAAATCGGCTCTTCAACTTTCTTCGAGACGAGCTAGCCCCCTCGCCCACTCGTTGGCGCGCCAGTATCCGACTCTGCGCCCTCTGTGCCATCGGGACGGCCTTCATCACGGCTTATCTAATTCCCGGTGGCCAATTCATGGTGCTGATGCTTTTTCTCGTGGGAATGGGTGACGCCGCCGCCGCCCGCGCCACCGTAGTCTCGAACATTGTCGGCACCTTGGCGGGAGGCGCCTTTGGGCTCGTCGTGTTGGTAGCGTTTGTCGATCAACCCTGGATGTTGTTCCCCACGCAGGCCGTGGTCATCGCCAGCTCCATGTACCTGATGCGCCGGACCACGGCGCCATTCGCGATGCTCTTTTTCGCGGTATCATTTGTCATCGTCGTGCCGGAGCTGTTCGTCTCTCCCGACGACGCCTTCTACGGCGGGTTGCGAGCGGTGATATTCCAGGCCTGTGGGATCGCCCTCGGCACGCTGGGGCAGATGCTCTGGTGGCCGGAAAACCCAGTAGAACTCTTGCTGACCGATCTTCAGGAAAGCTTGCGCGCGGTCGAAGTGAAGTGCGGCCGGCTGTCGTCGGTCGACGGTGCTACGTCTGCTGAAGCCGTACCGGTCCGAGATCTCCGAAGCTCAGCGGCCCGGCTCGGCCGCCAACTTGATCTTTTGCGTCAGGCCGAGGCGAGAGATCAGTGGCTCAGACAACGTCATACGGAGCAGATCAAGTTGATCACGGACATCCAACTGCTCGTGTTTGCTGCTCTCGAGCTGGAGCGCCGCGCCTTGACTGAAGGACCAGCCATGTTCGCTGGGGACGTTCCGGCGCGGTTAGAAACTATTCGCGACGAATGCCAACGGCTTCGGCGCGCTATCGAACAGCGGCAGCCCCCTGGGCCTCGTTCCGTGGGCAACGCCAGGACGCCAGCCATTCGGACCCCACCGCAGGCGCCGTGGCCCGAGCTCGACGAACTCGAACGTCTCCTTTCGGTGGTGCCTGAATCACTAACCTTTCTGGCGGTAGTAAAGGAACCGGTATCCGCCGCACCCACGCGTGAACCGATCGCTCGTCGTGGCTTCTTCAACCCGGTGTCCCCCGCCGTCAACCAGGAGGCAATCCGCTTCGGGTTGAAGGTCGCCCTGGCCGCCTCCCTGTGTGGACTTTTGTACCAAGGGCTCGACTGGCCAGGGATAGGAACGTGTGTGCTCACCACCGTGCTGGTTGCCCAAGCAACGGTAGGATCGGGATTGCACAAGTCAGCGCTCCGATTCGGCGGCGCCTTGCTCGCCGGTTTGGCCGTCTTGGTGGTCATCGGTGGGTTGATGCCGAATATGCAATCGCTGGCTTCGCTCTTAGTCGTGTCGGCCGGCCTCAATTTTGTCGCCTCGTGGATTGGTAGCGGCAGCAGCCGCACCGCGTACCTCGGGGCGCAAATGGGAATAACGCTCTACCTCGTCCTGTTGCCGGGATTCGGTCCGACGTTGGAATTAGAGCCCGCGCGGGACCGGCTGATTGGAATCCTACTGGGCATTGCCGTGATGTCGGTGGTGGATGCTTCGCTCTGGCCGGTTTTCACGCGGACTGCTCTACGCCGCAAACTCGCAGGGATTTTGCGGGAAATGGCTGAAGTGCATCGCGGCACGTGCCTGGGTAGCGCCACCGACGCGAGCCTGCGTTCCCTGGAAATTCATCGCAGCATCGCTGAAGCCCTGACCTTGCAGGAGGAATTGATTTTCGAGACCACCGCCGGGGATGTGCCGGCCGAGACGGAACGTCGAGTCGTTATGCGCGCTTTGAACCGACTTCAGGAAGTCTTCCTTGGCGTGCTGGCGCTCGGACGCGAACGCTTGGCCGTTCACGGGACTGGCTCGTCGAACCGAACCGGGAACGACGACCATCGAATAACTCAGCGGCTCGAGCTGTTGGCGAGCATCCTCGACGGGCAGCCGGCCGTGCCTAAAAGGGACTCAAGCGGTGAACCAATACCCGCTTCCGCAGGAGTTAGTCTTCCCAGCGACGCCGCGAACTCCCACCCAGAATCGGGACTCCACAACGACGAGGAACTCATCCGCCGGCTTTCAGATTCGCTCTCAGCGCTTGAGCACGACATTCGGCCAGTAATAGCAAGCGCCTCACAAAGCGCTTTGGTCACTCCCGGCCTCCAACGCGGTTCCGTGACTCCGTGACCTCTTGCACACGTCCGGGGTTTGCGGCGGTAGGTGAGTCGACGAAATGTCTAAGGTCTCAGAGATGCGTAGACCTTTTCCGTTCGTCCTTAGGTTGCCGGTGCTTGGAGGAATCTCTTCCAAACGGAGCTGGGTTGGTCCTAGAATTTCGTCCAGGAACAACCAAGAATACCTGCGCTAAATCGAATCCATGAAAAATGCAACGAACGTATTGAGAGTCCTAGGAGTCGCGGTCTTCGTTCTGCTAGCAGCCAGTTGCTCGACCACCAAACAAACCGAGAACTTGTTGTCGGCCGCGGGTTTCAAGGTCGTGCCCGCGACCACGCCCCAACAACAAGCCCACCTCAAGACACTGCCCCCCGATAAAGTGACAATGGTGCCGCGGGACGGCTCGGTCTACTACGTTTACCCCGACCCTGCCCAGCAGGTGTTGTACGTCGGTCAGGAGGCGCAATATCAGGAGTACCAAAGACTCCGGCTTCAGAACCAACTGGCGGAAGAGAAAGTTGAAGCGGCCCAAATGAATTCCGAAGCGAGCTGGGGCGCGTGGGGACCATGGGTCGGCGGCGGTGTGGTCGTGCCGGTCATGCGGCGGTAAGGTGTTCCGAGCCCGGAACTCCGAAATGGCAGTGGGGAGCGTGGGCCTTAGCCGTATCCATGTAGTAGAAAAACGTGGAAAACCACGGATGGACACCAATTCACACCAATAGGCCGATAATTTCGCGGGACGACGCCGGCTGGTCGGACTCACCTTTCAGTGACCACGACACACTCCTCCGAAAGCTTTGTTTTGACCTCTGCCTATTGGTGTTCATTCGTGTCGATTCGTGGTTGAACTGAATTGTCACGGCTTAAGCGTGTCGGTGGGTCCGGGCGTCGCGCCTGAGGGCTTCCGTCACGCGGCACCAGTTGGTCAAACGAGAGTGCAGGTCGCACGCGAAGGCGATGACGCAGCGAGGCCGCTTCCATCAGGCTGGTTACCGCTACTGTCGACTTTCGGCTGCTTCGACCACAAACCACGTCTGGCTTCGAGGCGCGATCTCCACCGGAATTACGGCGTCGCACTTGGCATCCAAGGCATACACCTCCGCATTTTGTTCTTCGTGCCGGATGCGAGCTCGGTTGGTTAGTCCGGTGTAGTAAAGAGGCAGCTTGAGGGTGCGTTTCACTGGTTCGTCCAACGGATTGTAAACCATCGCCAGTCCCTTTTGGGGCAGGTTCGGATTAACGTGGAGCATGCAGTCGACGTCTCGGCCGTCGGGCCGGCGAACATGGACGATGTCGGAGTTCAAGATGTCGCGATACTTCTTGTAGAAGGAAGTCCATTTACGGACGAGGTCGCGAGTTTCGTCGGTGTCAAAGAGGCGCGGGCCGCGGTAACACGCGATCACGCCACTGCCAAAATTCTGCGCGAGATGTGCTCCATAGGCATCGAGATGTTGCGAGAGCGGCTCGATCGTCGCCGCGGGTCCACCGCCGTGATATTCGGTAAGCGGTAACATCATCCAGCCCATGCTCGGCGTCTTGTGCCAGGTGCCATCGTAGATGTTCTGCCGCCCGATAACGATCTGGAGCTCGCGGGGAAGGCTCCAGTTCTCCTCGCGATAACCCATGGGAGTCTTGTTGCTGCCTTCGAAGAAGTACCATTCGGGTGAGTTGATGTAGATGCCCCGGTCAATGCAGGCACGGTAAAACTCCCGCTGCCGCGCCCACTGCACCCAAATCGAATCTTCCACTCCGCGGTGGTACTTATGGCCTTTCGATTCACACGCGTAGCCATGATACGGCCCGTCGGTCTCGATCACGTCCATACCAGTGGCGTCCATGAATCGATAGAGCTTGGCGAGATAACCGTCGGTGTAAGCCGAGCCCAAGCAGAGGCTGCCATCGGGCTGGTGAGTCTTAGGATCGATGGCGTCATTGGCCGGACCCTTAGAGGCAGTCGTGCAGAGCAGGATGTAGCCACCGATCTTGATACCCTTGCTATGGGCGTAATCGAAGTCGGCCTTGATCCGTGCGATGTAAGCCGGATCTTCACTCTCCATTTCGAAACCGCTCCAAAAAGTCAGGATGACCATCTCAAACCCAACGTCGACACATTGGTCCACGGCTCGCCGGATGGATTCGGAATCGGAGTTGCGCAGGTGCAGGAAGATCGGATTCTCGGTCACCTGCGGCGTCAAAGTGCGGTACATGCGGCGATGAGCCAGGCCGGTGCGTTCTCGGTCCTCGTCTTCCAGGAGCAGTTCGTGGACGCGGAAGGAACTGAAGCTGTCCCCCGGCGCGATCGCGGCGGCGGGCCCACGCGAGTAGTCGCAGCGCAGCAAATAGTCGCGCGACCGCGGCAAGAATCGGGCGTCGCCCGGATTGGTCACCACGAACGTCGGCCACTCCGTATCGAAGACCCAGTCCACCGCCGAAGGAAGGCTCTCGTCGCAATCCACGAGCATTCGATTCCGTTGGTCTGGCGTCACCGCCAGCACTTCGACTTCAAGTTTGTCCACGAGGATTTCGACGGGGCCGGTGTTGGAAACGGTCAGCCACTTGGCCACCAAGGGCAGGCCGTCATACATCTCGTAATGTACGAACACTTTTACTCCCCGGAGCGAATCGGCGGCGCGCGCGGGTGGTTCGAAATCGAGCGTCAATCGCGTGCCTTTGGGAGGCCACGCCGTTGGGGCCGCACCGTAACGCGGCTTCCAAGGGTACCGTGCCTCAACGTGTCCGATGTGATGCCCGGTGAAGCGAAAGGCGTTGGTTCCGGCGGTGAGCGAAGGAATCCAGGCGGGCGCCAAGTAGCTCTGATCTTGTTGCCCTTTCAGTCCGCCAATTTCCCAACGCACGCCATTGATGGTGATGACGGACTCCGGGCGGATAGCGCGCACGTACTCAGCGTCGCTCGAGAGATTGCGAAAGCTCGTCGTCGCCAGATTGGGCGAAGTTTGGAAGGTCCGGCTGGCGAGTCCGTTGGAAAGCGTGAGCTGCCCGCCATGGTCGCTGACCGTCACCGTTGACGGGGTATCCACCGAAGTGATGAGCCAGTCGGCGGCAGATTCGTACGGCTGAACCAGGTCGAGCAAAACCAGGAGTATCGAGAGGCGCTGAATTCGCGGGAGCAGATTCATGCTATGGCAGGAAAAAGTGAGTCGACCAAGGCGCAAGCGGACTGGTGGTCAAGGGCTCGAATTCAAAGAGTCGCTCGTAGAATTGTGGGAAGCGAAGACCGGCAGAATCCGGACCCGAATCGAGACCGTGAACTTCGTAGGAGATGACGTGAGGAGGCTCCATCTCGATCCCGAAGCGTGTAGTCACATGCCGGGGCAAAAGGAGTCAGAGTCTCGTTACCTCGTCTCCCACGCTGGCCTGACTTTCGGCAATTTTGATCCCACCCTCGACGAGTTGAATGCCTAATCTCAAACGCGTGGACGGGCGTGTCTTCGATCTCGCAGTGGTGGGTTCGGCCTTTGGCGGGTCGTTGATGGCTATGATAGCGCGACGGTTGGGTCGGTCGGTGGTGATGATCGAGCGCGGAAAGCATCCACGGTTTGCCATCGGTGAATCGTCCACTCCGTTGACCAACCTGCTCTTGGAGGAACTGGCAGGGACTTATGATTTGCCGCGGATCCGCGCCTTTTCTAAATGGGGTTCATGGCAGCGCACCCATCCGGAAATCGGCTGCGGCTTGAAGCGCGGATTTTCCTTTTACCATCACGAGTTTGGCCAGGTGTGGAGGCCGAGACCTGAGCGGGACAATGAACTCCTGGTCGCGGCAAGCCCGAACGATGAACTCTCCGACACGCATTGGTACCGTCCGGACTTCGATGCCTTCCTCGTCCGCGAGGCCCAGGAAATGGGTGTCACCCTTTGGGATGAAACTGAGTTGCGTGAATTTGATGAATCACCATCCGGAATCCGGGTCGCGGGAATCCGGCGCGGAGCGCCCGTAGAGTGCCAGGCGCGTTTTCTGGTCGATGCCAGCGGGCCTCGAGGATTCGTGTGGCGGCGCCTGGGATTGCCAGAAACGGACTTCGAAAACTTTCCCAAGACGCAAGCGCTGTATTCCCACTTTCGCGGCGTGATCCGCTGGGATCGAATTCAGGCACGCTCTGAACGCCCTCCCCATCCGCCGGATGACGCGGCGCTACACCATGTTTTCCCCGGAGGTTGGATGTGGGTACTGCGATTCAACAACGGCCTCACCAGCGCTGGCGTGTCCGTGGACGAATCGCTCGGGCAACAGCTCGGACTGAGCGCCGGGTCGGATGCGTGGGCACGGCTCCTGGACCGCTTGCCGTCGGTGGCGGCTCAGTTCAGGAGCGCTCAGCCCGTGCGGGAATTTGCTGTTCAGGATCGACTCACGTTTTTCAGCCCGGTCACGACGGGAACACGCTGGGCAATGCTGCCGTCGGCTGCCGGTTTTGTAGATCCGCTTCTATCGACCGGCTTTCCGCTAACTCTCTTTGGGATCGAAAGACTGGGACGAATGTTCTCGAAGGGCCTGGTTCCAACCTCGGAGGAACTTAAGAACTACGAGAAGGAAACTACGGCTGACCTAACCTGCGTGGCGGAACTCGTCGGAGCGATGCTCAAAAATCTCGGGCGCGCCGAAGTGTTCCAAAGGCTGGGGATGCTGTACTTCGCCGCGGCCAGTTATGCTGAGTCAGCTCGCCGTCTGGGTCGGCCCATACTGGCTCCGGGATTTCTGCTGCGGGATCGGGCGGAGTTCCGGATGGCGATGCGGGAGCTTTGCGCTTGGTCTCGGTGTGACCACCTCGATCGGCCCGGCTTTGGCGCCCGGGTCGTCCAGACGATTGATCCGGTCAACGTGGCGGGGTTGTGTGAAACGTCGAAACGCAACTGGTATGGCGTTGATTGGGCAGACTTGGTAGCAGCACGCGACAAACTGGATGCTTCTGCCGCGGAGGTTGACGCCCTGCGAATTCGCTTGGGAATTCCACAGTAAACGGGTGCGTCCGGTCCGTCAGGGTTTCGGAGAGAGCGTGGCGGGCGAATTGGCGCCGGTTCCGGGTCCGTCGGAGGAGTGGGGGCGATTAGTTTCGCCGGGACGGCGATCCCGGTCACGGTTTTCCCCGCGGCGGCTTCGCTCCCGCAGCGTTTGATCGAAGCGCTCGCGTTGTTCTGGATTCAATTCGCTCCGGATCTTTTCGCGAAGTGAGTCGAACTCGGCCCGGGCTTTCGGGGCCATCGGCTCCCAAAGCAGCCGTAGCCGCTCCTGACTCTCGCGGACATAACCATCGATTCGGCCTTTCTGTTCGTCCGAGAGCTTCAATTCCTTCTGAACTCGGCGGAGAAAGTCGATCCGGTACGACATTGGGGAGGGGACGGCCTCCCGTGGTTCGCGTTCGGATTGTCCCTGGCCCTTGGTGCGCAGCCCACTGACCGCGGAGCCCCCAGCCATGCCGGCGAGAAAGATCACCAAAGCGGCGAGAAAGAGCTTAGCGGCTTTCATTCAGCGCAGAATTAACAGCGACCGTCGAGCGGTGGGCTAGCGGGGCGACATCTACCAAAGATCGGGCGTGGGATCAGCCGAGGAAACCAGGGCAACCTCCAAGGTGTCGTTGGCGGCCACGTCTCGTTCGCGGTCCGGGATCAATACGTCGGCCCCCACCAACAGCCCGGCGATGGCGAGGCTAGGAAAGGCGGCGCGCCATAAACCCGCCGTCCAAGCAGCCAAGCTGTCAACCGGGGAAGATTCTCGCAGGCGTGCCATCACACGATGTTCGAATGCATAGGGAACTCGATCCGACGGGGTCTCCTGGCGCGCCGCGGTCAGCAGAGTATTGAGCAGCGAATCGAGTTTCATCGGTCGTTATCGAATGATTCGACGTGGGCGAGGTTCGTTGGGTTACAGGAACTTTTCCACCTCCATGCGTGAAAGGATTTTTCGCATCTCTGCCCGAGCACGAAACGCGGCGACCTTGACGAGCGGGACAGACCAGCCGGTTAGTTCAGCAATTTCCTTCACCGGACGATCTTCCAACTCTAGCAGGGTAATAATCAAGCGGTGGCGCGGGGACAGTTGGCCCAAAACTTTCTGCACCAGGGACTGAGCGGCGGTGGCATTGGGGTTTCCGTCCAGAGGAGCGGCCGCGTGCCGTTCCAGCCAATCTTGTTCCTTCTCGCTGAGGTCTGTGAGAGGATGTTCACGATTGCGCTGATGGTGCCGCAGAAAGTCGTAGCAGGTTCGCACGGCTAAGCGCATGAGCCAATGCTCGAATGGAGCGTCGCCGCGCCAAGTGCCCAACTTGGAGTAAGTCTTCAAGAAAATCTCCTGCACGATGTCTTCGACCTCCCGCTCCTGACGCGCATAACGGCGAGCGGTGGCGAACAAGCGGGGCTGATATCGTCGCACCAGGGCTTCGAATTGTTCGGTGTCACCCGCCCGGACGGCGGCTACGAGTTCGCTATCGGTGGGGTCCGGGGACACGCGAAGGGATCATGCCAGGCGTCTTCACAGGGGGAAAGTCTGGTCGCCTTCCAAGCCTACCACTGGGCGCCTCCTGATGAGTGGGTGGCGGCGGTTCTCCGGGGCAGCCGGTGCAACCTTTTGTTGCAGGTGCAACAAAAGGTTGCCTATCGAAGATTGGCCATTTCTGGCGGTAACGGTTTCGCCGTCGACGGACTACCCCGCTCCGCTGGGCCGGCACTTCCACCCACACCCTCGGGATGCCCCCACGTCGGTCCACAAATCGCAGGTCCAGTCCGCGTTCTTGGTGCTCGTGAACACCTCTGCTAACCTGCAACCTTCCCCCGTCGAAGCGCTCGCCGCGACGATCGGTGCCCCTTCGAGGGCGCTGCCGGCGAGCAGCTCGCGGACCTCCGCCTCCGCGAGCGCCGCCGTCTCGTCGTCGACGAGGTCGCGCTTCGTCAGCACGACGAGCCCGCGCTCGACGCCGAGGAGTCGGGCGATCGCGAAGTGCTCACGGGTCTGGGGCATCACGCCTTCGT
>DLVS01000260.1:1873-2838 GCA_003445095.1 Verrucomicrobiales bacterium | reverse complement strand
CGCGCCCCCGAGCGATCCCGGAATGCCTTCAAGAAACTCCAATCCGCTGAGCCCATGTTGGCGCGCTCTGATGGCAATCGCCTTCAACCGGACCCCAGCCCCCGCGTGCAACCGTTCCGCTTCCGGTTTGAGCCGGCTGAAATGTTCGTGGGCCAGCGAAATGACGACACCACGAATGCCGCCATCGCGAACCAGGAGATTCGAACCGCGACCGAGCACCAACCAGGGAACTCCGCGCAGACCGCACAGTTCAACCACCGAGGCCAGGGCATTTTCGGACGAAGGTTCGACGAACAAATCCGCCGGACCGCCGACTCGGAGCGTCGTTCGACGCGCCAACTTTTCGTCGCGGCGGATCAACGTCTGCGCGGGCAGGGCCACGGTGAAGTCACGGAAGAGGTCCGAAATAACTTCGGCATGAGTCGCCGCCCGATCCACCGCCGAATCCACGGGCTCACTCGATAATTGAAGAAGGGAACTCATGCGGCGCGCGCGGCCACGGACGGCGAATGGGCCGCCGACGCAGCGGAATTCTGGGGGAAGCGCCCAGCTGCCCGTTCATCAAGCCGGCGCCAAATTCGGTCGGCGATATCAGCCGCCGCTAGAGGTGCATCGAGTTTCTCTAATGCCGTCGCCATAGCCGTTCGGCGCGCGGAATCGCGCAACAGCTCATCGAGCTTGGCAGCCAATTGCGGCCCATCCGCAGTGTGCTGCTGCAACATCAGCGCCGCCCCCGCCCGGACAACGGCTTCGGCGTTGTGGCGTTGATGGTCATCGGTTGCCGCGGGATACGGCACCAAGACTGCGGGTAGACGACGCGCCGCCAACTCGGCCAAGAACGAAGCTCCACTGCGCGCGACCGCCACCGTCGCGGCCGCCAACATCAGGTCCATCTGCGGTGAAAACGGGCGCACCAAGGCCGGAATGCCCGCGCGGCGATAAGTGGCATCGACTTCTGGAAAGTC
>DLVS01000260.1:0-1692 GCA_003445095.1 Verrucomicrobiales bacterium | reverse complement strand
CGCCCGACGCGCTTCGGAAGTTATCGCTCGCCGAATTTCGGCCCTTACCGGAGTTCCCGTGACGGAGACGTTGCGATTCGAGAGTCGTGTGACGGTCTCCTTCAATCCGACAAAACATTCGGTCGCCAGCCGGGCCAGCCAGCGATTGGCTCGGCCCGGAATCGTGTTGGACTCGTGGAGGAACGTTAATGCCCCCGCCCGCCGGCCGGCGAGAATCGGGGTAGCACTCAAGAACCCGCCCATCGCGAGTACCGCGTCTGGGGGTTGCTGGGCAAATCGATCACGCAAATGGCGATGTGCCTGCCACAGGGTAGTTCCAAATTCCATCGTCCGCCGCAGCGAAAAGGCGACCACCGGCAGCGTAATGACTTCGAACCGTCCCGCCACCGCGCGGATGCCCTGCTGGTCAACTTCCTTGGGAGAAATCACCAGCGTTACATTCGCCCCGCGATGGCTCAGTTCATCGGCCACGGCCAGGCCGGGAAACAAATGCCCACCAGTCCCGCCGCACGCGAGTACCACTCGCCAAGTTGGGGCCGCCGAATTCATCCCGAGAAGTCAGTGTCCGCGTCGCCAAAAGGATTTGTCCTGGTTACTGGAATTGACTCCGCACTCCGGACTTCAGCTTGTCGGGCGACGCTAATGAGCAGCCCCACCATCGTGAGCAAAACCACGGTTCCGGTGCCACCCCGGCTCATGAAGGGCAACGGCATGCCTTTGTTGGGTAACAAATGCGTCACGACACCCAAATTCACCAACGCCTGCATCGCGATAATAAACGTAATCCCAGCAGCGAGCAGGAGGCCGAAATCGTCGGCCGCGCAGTGGGCAATCAGCGCTCCGCAAACCAGGATGACCGCAAATGCGACGACGACACCCAAGGTGGCTGGCAGCCCCAACTCTTCGCCCACGGCAGGCAAGATGAAGTCGGTGTGAACTTCCGGGACCTTGAATTTGTGCGTCCCCGTCCCAAACCCAGAGCCGTGAATTCCGCCCGCGCCAAAAGCATCCATGCCTCGGTCGACTTGGTACGTCAGCGCCTTGTTGGTTTCCGGGTTAATGAAGGCCAACACGCGATCCCGCGCGTAGCCTGGCACGGATAGCAAGAGGGCAAATGCAGCCAATCCGACAGCAACCGGCACCAGCACATGAGTCCAGCGAGCTCCGGCCACCAGCATCAACGCCGCCGTCACAGCCCCCAGCAGCAGGGCCGTGCCCTTGTCCGGCTCGACGACGATCAGGGCCAAAAGTGGGAGGGCTAGGGCGCCCATTCCGACGATTCCCCCTGTGAAGGTGGACATTCGATGTTGAAAGCGAACCGCGAACCAGGCGAGGGAGGCAACCAAAGCGAGTTTAGCCACCTCAGAAGGCTGCGTTCCCCATAGCCACCGTTGCGCGCCGTTGATGCTGGTGCCCAGCGGCGTCAGCACCAGGCCCAAGAGGATCACGGTGCCTCCGTACAACCACCACACCCAGCGGTCCAACCTCCGGTAATCTTGCGCGGCGGCAGCGATGAGGCCGATAAACCCAATCCCACACGCCAGCGCCTGCTTCACCAACCACGGATGAACGAGGGCAGCTCCCGGCGTAGCCCGGGACATCGTAATGCTGGCCAGCGTCGCCAGACCCAACGCCAAAAGCCCGGCTACTGCCACTAGCAAAACAGTAATCGTGCGATTCATCGGACGTTGT
>DLVS01000309.1 GCA_003445095.1 Verrucomicrobiales bacterium | reverse complement strand
GTAGTGGACCTTGACGCTATCCAAGGACACGCCGGAAAGCGATTCGATGCCGAGCTTGAGGCTCTCCGGCAGGTCCGTGTCGTTCTTCTTTGTGTGGATCGGCGGGTCCGGGAGGCGCCCGGCGTCTACGAAGTTCAGGCCATAACGCGGAGCTTCCCTGGCGGCGCCTTGGTCGCCGGCTCCCGACTGAGCGTCGGTTGCGCGATGGGATCGCGGGGCTCGATTCGCAGCGTTGGCGGCGTTCATTTCGCTCTCGTGCTCGTTACTTCGGTTCTAAAAGCCTGGCCTCGCATATGTTCAATACCTCTAGCGCCTTGCTCCAAGCGGCTTTGACTTCGCCCGGCACCGATTCGCAATTGCACCATTCGTCAATAATGGCCTTAAACTCCTGGGAATTCAGGGCGAGCAAGGCGAAACATTCCGCGCAGAACTCAGTGAAAGATCCGGCCACATAAGCTTGGCGTCCCTCCCCGCGAATCGTCGAAACCTTATCGCCCAAATGGTCCAACCGCAGGTCCTGGACGACCAAATATTCGGGATGTTTCCGCAATACCTTCCATTGAGCGTAGAGAGCCTTGCCGCCCGTGTTGAGCACCTCCGCCGGGACTTCCTCGCCACAGTGTTTCCACTGGGTGATGTCCCAATGCTCCTTGAGGATGAGCATCCGTTGGAGCGTGGCGTGTCCGATTTCGTGAGCGGTGGTTCGCATGAAACCCTTGGAGGATTTCATATTCATTAGATCCTTTGAAAGGTGTATTTGGTCGCCTTGAAACTTCGCGCTCCCCGGATCGAGATCCGAGAACGCAGCCCAAGACACTTTATCGCGACGTAGCATTTCGTTCACTTTGGGATTGGCCCTCAAGAAATTGCCTACACCCGCGAGGTTCTTCCTTTTCGCGTGGAACAAATACCAGGAAGTATCGCGTTGAATCGGATGGAACGCGCCGTGCGAAAGCAGGCGAACAAAGGGAATTCTTAGCTCTTTGCGTGGTACCTTGGTGAAGTCTTCCATGCACTCGTGCAGCTCCGTCAGCTCGGCCGAGGTCAGCTCCACGACGGGTCCGGGCATGAGAATTAGCATCTCGGCCGTCCGTCTAACATCGGTTGAGAGTATCTCCCACGGGAGATCGTGAATTCCTTCCAGCTCCTCCCCTCCGTCTAGCTTGAGCTTGCGTTGAATCACTGGAGCGGACGGGAGAGCGAAACTGAGCCTGGCGGAAGCGTTCCCAGAGTGATCATCCGAACGAGAGGAAACGCCAGCCAGCGGGCCATGAGCTGATGGCGATGCCGCTCCTTTCCCGTCGATTGTTGAAAGCGAACGGGGCCGGCTTTCCATCTCTCGGACCGGCGATTTGATCCGGTCGGCGACATCCACAAATGATAGGCCGTATCGCGGGGCATCTCGGCCAACGCCTTGGCGGCCACCAGTGGACGGCGGGTCCACACTGCGGTCGGTCTGTTGAAATCGGGAATGCACGGCGGCTTTCATGGGCTGAGTCCGCGAATCTTTCACATCGCGCGCTCCTCCTTGCGATATTCTTTCTGTAGCGCTGTCTGAAGGTGTCGCCAGGTGAGGGTGCTGGGTGGGGCCTTGGCTGTGCCGTTGGCGGCCGGCGCTTCATCGAGAGCGAGGAGGCAGGCGTCGCGCATGACATTGATGATCGAAGCGCCGGTGAGGGAGTAGCGCTGCGCGATCTCTTCCAGGCGGATATTGTCTTCCAGCCGACAATGCGCGGGCGCGGGCAGGCTCTGCTGCCAGAGGCGAAGGCGTTCGGACGGGCCCGGCATGGGGAAGTGAATCACGGATTCGAAGCGGCGCAGAAACGCGGCATCGACATTCGTTTTCAAGTTCGTCGCAAGAATGGCAATTCCATCATAGGATTCGATGCGCTGGAGAAGATAGGAGACCTCTTGGTTGGCATAACGATCGTGGGCGTCCTTCGTCTCACTCCGTTTCCCGAAGAGCGAATCGGCTTCGTCGAAGAAGAGGATCCATTCCTTGTGCTGGGCCAGGTCGAAAAGGCGAGCGAGGTTCTTTTCGGTTTCGCCGATCCATTTGCTGACCATTTGCGAGAGGTCGATGCGGTAGACTTCGCGGCTGGTACGGCGTCCCAATAGGCACGCGGCCAGAGTTTTGCCTCCGCCGGGCGGACCGTAAAACAGGCTGCGGTAACCGGGGCGCAGGTGTTTCCCCAAACCCCACGCGTCGCGCACCGTCGCTTGATGCTCGATCCAGCGGCGCACTTCATCCAATTGGGTGCGGGTGTGGTTGTCGATGACCAAGTCGTCCCATTTCAACACCGTACTGATAAGTTTCGCTGGGAAATCGGCGCCGAACCGGGGACGAAAAGTGGCGCCCGTGGTGAAGCGGATGACGTATTCTTGATGAAGGCAAATCCGCCGTTGTAGCACCGGCGCCGACTCCTGGTTCTCCCGCGACGCCGCCAGCGAAAGCACACCTTCACGAGTCAGAGGATGGTCGGGATCCAAGAGGAATTGAGTGGACGCAATGCGGCGCGCGAGATCCGTGCCCGCGAGAATAAAGGCGAGCGTCTCGCCAGTGGGCTGAAAAGCGCCGCCTATGACTTCACCGCCGAATTCGGTGAACGGTCGGTCGAACGTTTTGTTGCGGAGAAAGAACACGTCGAGCAGGCGCGGCTGCACATGCGGCACGAGGCTGAGCAATAGCGCGAGGCGCTCGTCCGCGCCCAGCCGGTGTCCGGTGACGAAGGTGGCATAGCCCGACGCCGAATCCCCGAGCGCGGGCGGCTCGAGATCTTTGGCGTCGGCGCCTGGCGCATCCGTCTGAAAATGAGTCCGCAACCGTTCATCCAAGACGCGGCTGAACCAAGCGAGCTCATGGTCGAGGTCACGGGCATTGGCGGCGATATTGTCTTCGACGCTCACCATTCGACATAGAGGGGTTGGGGCATCCAGGGAAGTTTCACCAAGTAAAGTCCCCACGGAAGTTGGTCGAGCAGGATGTCGTGGCCCTTCCGTTCCACGCGCAGCTTCCAGCCGGGCATGGGCGTCGCGTCCTCCGGCAGCGCGAGCCGACCCTCGCGTTGGAGGAACGATTGACGAAAGCCGCCGATGCTCGTGTTTTTCAATGGCGGCCAGTTTCTTATCACGGCGCGAAGCAATTGCTCCGACTCGGATTTCTCGGTTTCCGTCAGCCCCACGGAAAAGGGCACGGCTTCGGCAAACGGCACTGCGCAAAGAACCTTAGGCAAAGCGAGGGTGTGTTCGGGGGCGCCCTCTTCGCCCATCGCAAGAAAGTGTAAGAGATGCACCGCGCGCCAGCGCGTCGCGGGATCCCTAAAAGCGTGATCCTTGATCAGTTCGAGTTGAGCGAAGAATCGTTCGAGGTAGGGCCATAACAACACCAGTCCAGCCGTGTCGGTGGTGAGGTCCGCGTCCGTCGGAGGAATCGACACCGCGCGTCCGTCGGATAGTTCGGCCGCTCGCTGGCCCTTGGTTCCTGATGGAGAGGCGCCCAAGGCGGCTTCCATGAGCTCGAGGTTGAGGGGCGGGACCTGCTTTAACATTTCTGCGACCACCTCGCTTTCGTTGAGGTTTGATCGGCCTATCAGACGGCAGCTCGCCGAAAGCAGGCACGCCTCGAGAGCCATCAGCGCAGCGGGCTTGGAGTGGAAACTGGCCATTAATGGGAAGTGACGGGTTATCCGCTCATGCAAGGCCACTGTCGCGCGGCCGCTTTGGGGATCGGCGACCAGCAATTCCAGAATCGCGCGCATCGTCTTCGACGAGAACTGCGCGCTGACCCGCGTGGCCGTCTCGGTCGCAAGCAGACTGGAGCGCAGCAGGTGACGCATTCCAGGCGTCGCCACCTCCAGCAGTTCAGTCACCAGGCGCTCCATATTCGCCTTATTCCGGTCCCACCACCACGGCAGGAGACCGTGTCGGAGGAAGAAGTTTAAAGCTTCGAGTTTGGCAGTTTCAGTGGGATGCGCCCTTTCCGGAGTTGCGGCCGACGTAGCCAGCTCGGGACTGGCTATCGCGGTGTCGTCACCGAAGAGATTGGGCGAAAAAGTCAGCGAAGCCAGACGCCGACGCAGGTCCGCTTCAAACTGCCGGCAGACTTCGCGCGACCACTGCGACCGGAGTTTCGCCGGAGGCATGGCCGCCACCTCGATCTCCAATCGGTCAAAGTGAACCGTTTGTCCGGCGACTTCGAATCGAGAGCAGATCGCGTCGAGCTTCGGCCACACTTCGTGGGTGAGAAGGAATTCGACTTCCGACTCGACCGGACGCCGGGTCAACGATTCCGGCAGGCGCAGTTCGAGGACCTGCCGTTGAATGATATGCCGCGCCATGGTCGTCGAAATAGGTCTTGGCACTCGTCGGATCACTCCGTCTGGGCTGCCGCCAACTTTGCCCGCAACGAGTTCGCGAGTTCTCCTCTGCGGTTGGCTTGGCGGACCGCTTGATGCCACTCGATGAAGTCCTTTTGAATGGCGTCAAAGCGGGCGCGATCGCACCAGAGGACCTTTACTGCGAGATGAGCCGGGGCTTCGCGCTGGACGAGTACCTCGAATTGCGCCTTCTGGCCGACAAACCTTTCCTGATTCGCGACGACAATGAGGGAGAATTCCGAGTCTGTGATCTCCTGGTCGCCAGGAGGTTTATCTCCTTCGATGACCAGCGCCAGCGGTTCAATCACCCACAAGTCTTCGAACTCGGCACCCGCGAGGTTGGCGAGGCGCCGCTGCATCCCGCCGGCTTTCGGATCGCTGGGGTCGGTGGGCGCCGAGCGGACCATCGCGTCGCGGGGAAGGGCTTCGAGCAGTTTTTGTTTGGCAGATTCATCAAGGGTTGAAGCCACCCCATGACGCGCGAGCAAATGATCAATTAGCCGGCCGGCCCGACCACGGAGGGCTTCCTGATCCTTAGTGCCCGTGCGTGACAAGTTTTCCAAGCTCATGCCGTCCATAAGCAAAGATTCCAAGTCAGGTTCTGCCGGTCCCAGCGCTTTGCCCAAAGGCTGCGTGAACCAGGTTTTCCGCCGGGTTCTCCAGATGTCAGCCGGCCCGCAGGTGAGCAACTGCGGCGTCTTTTCTAGCTGGGCCGAGGCGTTCGCCAGAATTTGGTCGAAGAACGCAAGATACCCGCGCAACTGCAACGCCTGCGTGGCGCGAGGATTCGCCGAGTCACGCGGAATGCTGGTCGCTTTTAAGCCGTAAACCGATGGGAGCTCCTGCTCGATCGAGTGATATTCACGCAATACCTCCCAGGCAAAGGGCACTGAGGAATTCGCGCTGGGAGTCGATTCTGCCGGACCATCCAGGGGCGGTTCTTCTTCGACCCGGAGAGCCACTGGCCCGATGATTTCACCGAGAGTGCCGTGCTCGTCCACCCGTTGAAACGTCAACGCGGTCCGGGAATCCAGCACGCTAAGGCGCAGGCGTCTGCCGAGGTCGAGTTTTCTCGGCACGTCATGGCCCGGTTGCCTGTGAACGAGATCGGCAATGGCAAAGATAGGTTCCTCGGCTTCGGCGCCGCTGGTGAACAGACTCAACCGTGTCAGGTCAACCGCCCGCACTCCCGGAATCTCCATTAGCAGCCGGATCACGTCGGAAGCGCATAGGTCGTCCTCGGTGGGCGTGCTCGCGGTCCGGTCGGCGCTCGCGCGAGCCGCGTCAAAATTCGTCAGCCGCGGTCCTTCCCAAGCCTCCGGAACGCTCAATCCTTCGCGAACCTTCTGCGCTGGCGACTGTAGAAGAACTTGCGGACTGAACACGCGAGCAATCCGGCGGTGAAACTCTTGGGCCACTTTGTTCTCGTCGGCATTGCTATCGATCCGCACCAGCGCGCTGACGCCCAGCTCATCTACGGGCATCGGGATGATCGCAAAGAGTGGGAAAAATTCGCAAAGATTTCGGCGCCTTTCGAGATGGTCGGCGATCTTTCTCCGGAGTGCGCCGACCTTCTCCATGGCCTCTTTGAATCTCGCAAACAGGTTCTTCTGCCCGACTTCCTTGGGCACCTGTGCGGCACTCATGATCGCCCGTTGGATCGCGCGGGGAACGTCGGTCGCCGAATCGAGTTCTGAAATTACCCTCACCGAGACGGTGAAGCTCACGTCTTTCGCCCCGAGTTTGGCTGCGACTTTGCACTCATACGTTTTGCTTTCCAACGGCTTCAGCGCCGTGACTGCCCCGGGGGAAACTGCGGTCAGCTTCGCGGCCTCGAACCATTCCGGCCCCAGTGAATCCCAGCGAGGGAAGGAAATTTCAATGTCTTCCTCAGAACTTCGCACTAGGAAGGGAAACTTCTCGACGCTCGGTGGCTCTTCAATCGTCATCGTTTTCTCCGCGGCGATTTCCTTTCCATTGAGCCAGCCTCCGATAACGCCACCGTGGTCATCCACCCGATTGACGCTGATAAAATGATTCAGGTCCGGATCGTCAAACTCCAGCGCCACACGATAGATGCCGCAGGGTCTCTCGTTCTTAGGAGTTCGTGACCAAGGCTCGACCCAGGCGTCGCGCAACCGATCCGCGTTTCCTCCGTCTTCTGCAGGCTCGCGCCAATCCAGCAGCACCTCGCGGAAATCCCGCGGCGTGAGAGGATGGCAGGGCAAAACGTCCTCGCGCCGCGGCACGGTCGATAACGGCAAAACTCCGTTGCCAAGCGCTGGGTCGGCTAAGGCGTCCAGCGCCATCTGGGTCCGGTAGCCGACATCGGTGATCGCATAACAGAGGGCTTCCAGAATCGTGATCCCGGGGTCGTGGGCATTATGATCGGTCCATATTTCCCCGCTGAGCCCTTGGAGATGCTGGATGCCCTCCGCCCGCAGCCGGGCAAAGTCCATACCGGGTTGCGGCGGTGGGTCGGGCGAGATGGTCAGTGGGTCAGCCATGAAGAAAAGAAGAAATAGCCTGCAGCCTAACCTTTCATGATGTAAGTTAGAGCATAATAGGGGGGACGATTTTCGTGGGCTTGGCCGCCACCTTCGGCAGCGGTCGCATCGTCGTTAGTCACATCCCTAATACGCATATCGTCACCGTCCTTCCAACTCGCAGCAACGTTCCCTTTCCGATAACCATATCTGTGAGAGTGCGCGGGCATCTCCGCGACCGTCATTGTATGAGTGGCCTCGCCTCCTTTATTGCCAAGTGCGTAATCCTTGCCCGCGCCAACGATAAACCGGTCCCGGAGATCAGGCGTGCCGTTCGTCCCATCACAGAGCAACCAGCCAGGAGGGGCAACCGAGCCGTTGAACATGATAATAGCACCTCTCGGCAAAAGAGGGTTCCCCTTCACTTTCACCCCATCCGACCCGAGAACATCAATATCTCCGCTTATGCTGGCGTTGCCTTGGCTGTCGATGGAAAGTGCGGTGACCTTATCTTTCTTGTGCCCAACTCTGATATGTAGCCCGTCCCCCGTGTTCCATTTGGCGCCATCGAAAGAGCCCTCCTTGTCGATATTCGAAAGGTTATTGTACAAGGCGTGATTAAAGTCACCCGCGTCAGCGAGGAACAACGCCCCTCGCGGCGCGGCGAGGTTTTGAGCGCTGAGGTTGCTCTTGAAAGTGGATGGTCCGGTGGCTTCGAGCTCTTTGAAGGTGGATTTGCCTTGGCTGTCTATGGAAAGGGCGGTGATCTTGTCTTCAGCCGCCCCGACCCTAATCCAAAGACCTGAACCAGTATTCCATTTAGCACCATCAAACGATCCTTCCTTATCGATGTTCGAAAAGTTGTTGTACAAGGCGTGATTGAAATCACCCGCGGCCGCCAGGTATAGCGCCCCTCGCTCCTGGTTCCCGGATATGTGTTGTAACGCAAGGTTTTTCGCGGTCAGGTTTTCTGCGAAGGTAGATGACCCGGTGACTTCGAGGTCTTTCGCGATAACTACTTTCCCGCCTTCGACCTTGACGCCATCTTCAATGAGACAGGCAAAGGCGTCGATTAACTGAGCAAACTGTTCACCCGTGGGTTTTTGGCCGGCGGCGAAATAGCCCTTGAGGGTCTCCCGGATATTGGATTCAAGTTGTGGCATAAATCTTTGTTGATTCTTAAAGCGGTTGGGCGCGGTCAAATCTAGGTCGAGAGATGAATTAAGTGCTGCCGGGCAGAAACCAAGATCGACCAGAGATGAGTGGCCTTGGCTTCATGAATCGGAGGATCCGGAGCGACCAGCCCATCGGCGCTCGACGGGTTTTGGACTAGTTTGAATTCCGTGAAGTGCTCGACGTAATCTCGGCCGTCGATGAAGGACTGAATCACCGACTGGTGAATGCGTCCGCCGAAGACGATCTCCTGACTGTCATCATAGGCCCAAGGGGTAAGAAAACGCTGAAGCTCCTCATTGAGCCGCAGCTTACAGGCCGCCGACGATTTGCCTTTCACGAAGGCGACCGCGCAACTGATCTGCAATGCCTCGTAGTCCGGGTCGATGACGCTCACGCTGGTCATGCCCGACGACAGCGCTCGGAGGTGTTGCTCAATCTCTTGTTTCAACGCTGGCGCGGGGCGCGGTTGCAGCCGGTCGTACCAACTCGCGCGAGCGGAGCGGGGAACAACCACGACCTTGACTGCACCAGGGCCGGCTCGAACGCAAAGCACCTTGTAGATTTCGGGAAATGCTTGGAGCACGATCCGTTCATAGTCCCACGCGGTGACCGCCCGGTTTCGATGGCGCAATCGCTCACTCACCCGGCAATAAAATCCGTTCGCGTCTTCGGCCGGTCTTCCACCGTAAGAAGTAAAGGGTTGGGCAACCGAAGCGATGGCCGGATCCGGAACCACGAGGCCCTTCACGGTCCCAGCCGGCAGCACATCCCGCGAGCCCGAGCGCAGGTGGATCGGCACGCCGTCACCTTTCTGCAAAGTTGCCCGGACCGCCTGCGCGGTGATGGTAGAAAGCAGGCAGACGGATTCGGGATCACGGTCCACCGTCGCTTGAATCCAACAAAAACCTGCCGGCATGAATGGATGGATGTCCGTCGCGTTGGTCTTGGGTTCGAAGGAGACGATTCCTGGCTGCGTTAATCCGCCGGTGCCGTCTTGGACATCTGAAGAACTAAAGAGGACCCAACCGGCGGTCGAAAGGTACGACCACTGGATCGGAGGAGAAGTTTGTCCCTCAGGAAGTCGTTTGCCGGAGCCTTCGATCACGGCGAAATGAAGGTGGAGTCGTGACGCGAGATCGCCGTCGGCAATGCCAATGTAAAGAGATCCCGCGCTGGGCGCCGACGAGAGCAACCGCGTGGAGGGAGGGATCGGCTCGATCCCAAACGGGTGGAGGCGAAATAGGCGAACGTTAGGATCGTCCAACCGTTGCCCACCAATCACCAGCTCGGCTCGGTAACTTAAAGCGAATGATTTCAGCGTTGGGGTGTACGGTTCTGGTGGGAGTGGCACCGGTGTGAAGGGCTTCTCCTTCGACTGCGCGATCCCGGCCGCATTGTTCGTCGCAATCTCAGAGAGGCGCGCTGGATATTGACTATGTCCAAAAGCGCCCGGCGGATTCATCAGTTGGATCGAGCTCAGCGGCCCTACGATTTCTGCGGTCGAGAATAGCGCTCGCTCCAGACCGGGGTCGTCGCTCAACGGGCAGCTAACCGTGAACGTGGAGTCGGGCAACGTCGGGCCAGCGCTCGCGGAGGCCGCTGAAGTGTAATCCACAAATTTGTCCGGCTTGCCCTGCCACTCGAAATGGGGAGTCCAGGATTGGATCGGCTTAAGCCTGGTCTCCTCCGATTCGATCGCGAAGGTGGACCCTACTACGGGGCGCGGACCGAAGGGTTGGAACGGACGGCTAGAATCCAAGGGCCCGATGTCGTTGTTCAACTTCAGGCTAGTGACCCCCTCGACCTCGACTTCGAGCTTGGTGATCAAGGCGGCTAAGAGCCTTCGGTATGCGTCGCTGCTAAGATCGGTCGGAGAATAGACCTTGAGCACTGGCCACTCCGTCACGGGTGAATCGGCATGAACCTTAGGATCGGCGGCAACGATTGCCGGCATGTTCGCGTCGAGCACAAGATTCAGCATGGTCGAATCTCCGGAAATGTTCGTGACGAGCTGCCAACCTCCGACCGCGCTCAAGTAAGCTTTCCATTTCTTCCAATCCATTCCAGTTACGCCGAGGGTCAGTCGGATCGTCCTCGTGCCTTCTCTCAGGAACAGGAGCGGCGAGGTGATGGCAAACCCGAACCCAAAGCCGGCCTGGTCATCCGCTGCGGCGCTACCGATCGGCCCGAAGGCGGGCCACATGGGCGGCTCGCCCTTCTCAAAGGAGCTTCCGAGACCGTCTTTGTAGTTAGCTACCGGTGAGACTCGCAGATTGCGCAGTCCTGAGGTTACTCGGGTGGCCATGAGACGTGCGACCCGAGCGCTCGTGACGACGATCTCGGACTCAGTCAGATAGACGAGCGGATTGCCCTCCGCATCACGCCCTCCATCAAGAGCGGTTCCCACCGGCAGAAGATGTTGAGCGACGCCTTTGGCGAGGGTGGGAAAAACCGACAGGTGATCTGGCTTCGCGGAGTGCGGCTGGAAGCCAAGCAACATTCGGTAGTAGTGATCGAGATGTGCCCGAGTCAGCGTATTGAGATGATCTTGGACGTGGCGAAAGAGGCGGACGAATGAGACGAAGAGCGCTAGGTGCGGCGGGTTGTCTCGGCGACGCTCCAATTGGTCTAGGGCGGCTTGCCAGTCTTCCGCGCCATTATCTTTTCTGGTAGGGGCAGCGGGAACCAACTCGCGCCAGGAGTTGCTTTCGTCTAGCCGGAGCATTTCCGCCATCGCGGCGAACATGCGCAGGTATTCTGCGGGAGTCCGGTCATCGATCTTAAAGTAACTGCCGTCGAGCGCTTCGAGGAAGCGACGGTTTTGCGGCGTCCCGTCGTTGCGCCATTGCTGGAAGCCGGAGCTCATGCGGCCTGGGTCCCTTCGTCGAGGTAATAGGGGAAGACCAAGTTGCTGCGCGAGTTCGTGCTCGTGATGAGATAGCTGATCGATATGAGAACGAGTCCGGCTCGTTCGGGATCAGGCGCGACCTGAACCTCCTCAAGAACAATGCGCGGCTCATGCCTCAAGAGAGCGGTCTGAATGACCTCCCGGAGGTGAGTTTCTTGAGCGGCGTCGAGCGACTCGAAGGCAAGTTGACGCAAGTCGCATCCAAAATCCGGCCGCATCAGTCGCTCCCCGAGACCGGTGGAAAGAATGATTTCCAGGCTCTGACGAATATCCTCTTCGCCGCTTACCAGGGTCGCGCCGCCGGCTTTGACGGAGAAGGAAGGCGGGAAGCTCCAGCCGGTGCCAAGGAAGGGCGTCGTGGTGTCGTTCATCAAGGTGCTAGGTTGGAATTTCCGTTTCAGCCGCCGATGAGAACGGTCGGGCATCCCACTGAAATCGTGCCTCCGTGGGCGGTGGAGTCGCCCAACCGAGCGGCGGGTTTGCCTCCGATCAACACGGTGGCTGAACCCTTAATGATGCTGTCCGGCGGTCCGACGCACACCGCTTGGTCACCGACACAGGCCGCCGGAACTCCGGAAATGAGCACCGTGAGAGCGCCCGGCGGCAGGATGGGACCGCCGACATGCGGAACGAGTCCGGTGACCATCGGGCAAACGTGCAAGTCAGTGATGCGGGCGGCAGGTTGGGCCATGAGGTGGATTAGTTGATTTGCACCAGACTGCCTTTGAGGATGGCGATCCCAGAGGTGGAAACCTCAGCGCCGGTCTGACCGATAGCCTTGAATTGAGCGTTGGCTTTGGCTTCAACGTTCACTCCCTCGAGGGTGATGTTGCCGGTGGCCTTGAGTACGATATCGCTCTGGCTCTTGACGGTTACGCCACTGGAACCGAGCTCGACCGTGTGATTCTGGCCGGTGAGCAGGATGCCCGTCTCGCTCAATGCCACGCTGTTCTTGTGCTGGTCCGTTAGAGTGATTTTCTTGTTCTCCTCGTCGAGCACGAAGCGGTTGCCCGCTGGGGTGGCGATGGTGATTACTTTTTTCTCGTCATCGAATAAGAGCTGAAGCTTCGAGCGAGTCGTCAGCCCTTTGCTCGGATTCTTCTCGTCGGCCGCGATTGGAGAGGCCTTCTTCGAGCTGTGCAGCATGCCGAGGACGATCGCGTCGCGCGGATCGTTCGACAGGAAGCCCAGCACGACTTCGTCACCGACTTCCGGCAGAAACACAATGCCGCGCTCCGCTCCGGCGTCGAGTCGGGCGACCCGCGCCCACAAGCCCTCTCCTTGGGCGTCCACCAAGGGAAGTCTCACTTGCACGCGGAATTCGTTTCGCGGGTCTCCGGCAATTTTTGTCACAATGCCGATCTGCAATCCCGCTACGGCCGGAAGCAGTCCCGCGGCGGGAGGCTCGACCACATTCGCCCGCTGGTGAAACCAGCGTGACGCCAATCCGAACTGGATCTCGGTAGTCCAGTTCCCATCTGCGATTTCGTGTTCGACGCCGGATACGAAGTGCAGCTTTCCGAAGTTCTTGCCGATTCCGCCCAACGTCACCAGTTGGCCTGGAAGAAGTCCTCCCGCTCCCTGAATTCGAGCTCGGCCGCGCGCTCGGGCAAGTCCGGCGCGGGACTTGACAGCTTGAATCCAGCACTTCAGTTCACTCGGTGAGCGAGCGCCGCCGTGTTGCAGGCGTGATTTGGTGCCGGCGCCTTGCCGTTCTGGTTTTTGGGTTGCGGCGTCCCAGGTTTCCGCGCTCACCTTCGCCTTATCGGCTGTATCCTCTAGCTGGGCCTCGAACTCGATCAGGTCAGTGCCGAAGGTCGCCTCATGCGAAGGAATTCCAAGAATCGCCGGTTCCTTGACGGCGACCTCGCCGTCATGAACGAACACCAACATCCCGTTCGCCTCCGCCCGAGTCACAATGAAATCCCAGTCCGT
>DLVS01000201.1 GCA_003445095.1 Verrucomicrobiales bacterium | reverse complement strand
GCACTCCAACGTCGCTCCGCGGTTCATGGCCTCGATTCATGTCCGAGTTTTGGAAACCGAGCCTATCCACAAACCTTTACGTTCGTTGGCGCAGCCAACTTCGAACTTGGGCTTCATTCTGGCGTAAGGCCAGCTCGTCCATTCTGGTGCTCTTCGGCGCTTCAATCCTTCTAGGCGGACTCGCATCCGCGTCTCCTCAGTCTGATCGCGAGGCACGTTATTATCCCTTGGCGACCCTGCCCATTCCGCCGGGCATCGTATTGGAAGCCGGCGCAATTCAAGTTTTGCCCGGTTCGAAACTCGCTGTGTCCACCCGCTTGGGCGACATCTACATCGTCGACGGTGCTTTCGCCAACTCACCCACCAACGTCACATTCAAACGATTCGCGTCAGGCCTCCACGAAGTCCTGGGACTTTGGACCAGCGGCGACGGAACAATCTACGCGACTCAACGCGGAGAGGTCACTCGCCTCAAGGATACCGACGCCGATGGCCGCGCCGACTTGTTCGAAACGGTCGCCGACGGCTGGGGCATCAACGGCGACTACCACGAGTATGCGTTCGGCTCGAAGCCGGACCGCGACGGAAACATCTGGGTGGTGCTCTGCCTGACGGGCTCTTTCAACAGCGAAAGCAAGTTCCGCGGTTGGGCACTCCGAGTGACGCCTGACGGCCGAGTCATTCCTACGACGAGTGGGTTGCGCTCTCCCGGCGGCGTAGCCACCAATTACTTGGGCGACATGTTTTACACCGACAACCAAGGCCCGTGGAATGGCACGTGTTGGCTCAAGCCGCTGGTTCCGGGAGGATTCGTCGGGCATCCCGGCGGGTTCGGCTGGTACGCGCAGGCAACCAATCTCGGAGGAGCGCCCAAAGAACCGTTGAGCGGAAGCCGCATCGCGGTCGAGCGAGCCAAGATTCCGGAATTCGTTCCGCCGGCGATTGCCTTCCCGTATAACAAAATGGGGCAAAGCGCCTCCGGCATCGCCAACGATTACACAGCTGGAAAGTTCGGCCCCTTCACGAACCAGTTATTTGTCGGGGATCAAACGTGGAGCACGGTGATGCGCGTCTTCCTGGAACGGGTGAACGGGGTGTATCAGGGCGCCTGCTTTCCCTTTCGCGAAGGACTTGCCTCGGGTTCGTTGAGTTTGGAAATGGCGCCTGATGGATCCCTCTTTGTCGGCGGAACTGATCGCGGCTGGGGCGCCCGGGGTGGCAAACCGTTCGCCCTCGAACGCCTTCGCTGGAGCGGCCAGACCCCATTCGAGATCCACGAAATGCGGGCACGGCCCGATGGCTTCGAGTTGACGTTCACTGAGCCAGTTGACGTAGCTTCGGCAGGCTCACCGTCCTCGTATCAGTTCGAGGATTACACGTATATCTATCAAGCCAGCTATGGTTCACCGGAAGTCGATGGTGCCAAACCGCCCATTGAATCCGCTAAAGTTTCGTCCGACGCGAAATCGGTCCAATTGAAAGTTAAACTGACTCCTGGCCACCTTCACGAACTCAAGTTGCCGGGCGTCCGCTCCGCGTCCGGCGAGCCACTCCTCCATCCCGTCGGATATTACTGGTTGAACGAGATTCCTGCGAAGTTGCCCTGAAGCGCCGGTGGCCGGCGCGAAGGAATCCCTCTGCCGTAATCAAGCCGCAGCGAACATCGGCCATCTCACTTCGTTTGCTCTGAACGCCTCCAGGCAGAGGCGGCCTTGAGGAAATTTGCCATGATGGTTTTCGAAAGTTCCGGTGTGCCGGCCATTTCGATGTGAAATTGCGCCGCATAAATCGGGCGTCCGTGAACACGAAGGCATTGCAGCTTTGTCAGGGTTCCTGTCCCGGCCGTCGCGATGAGATCCCATCCGGCGGGCAGCCATTCCAGCTGCCCGCAATGGCTTTCCATGACGTGAAACTCGGCGGGCAATCCGGCGAACACGGGGTCAGCGGTCACAGCGCGCACCGTCTGCGGACCGCGTTCGAAGATGCATTCATCATAGTCGCCGCACGCAAGGGTATGATTCCCGGGGAGGTGACCGATGTGAGTATAGATGGGGATCTTCGGCGAGCGTGGGTCGCGACAATGGGGGCAATCCCATGGTTGTTCCACCCCGTATTCGGCCACGATGGCTAATCCCTGAGCCCCGCCGCACGAGGCCCAGATTGGAAGTTGAGCGGCGCGCAATAGTTGCTCCGTGCCACGCCAGTGATTGCGATCCACCTGACACCAATCCTTGAAGGAACCGCTCGAGAACGCCGCGAGTGGACGCGGCTCGATAGCCACCCACTCGGGCGTGAAATCCGTCAGCCAAATCTGCTGTGCCACGACGTCGGCCCGAACCGATTTTGCCAATGGAATGAACTCCTGACCGTGTCCGGGAAGGCGCGAATCATGAGTCATGTTGACCGCGACAACCCAATCCGGAAACTCGATCACCGCGTTGGTCTGTGGATAAAACTCAACTTCTCGCAACACCGGCGGACCGTTTCTAATGGCCTCGATCTTCCAGCGGATTGCCCGGGCTTTGACGACTTTGGTAAGGCGGTGAATCCGATAGAGGCGTCGCTCATGGACGACACGAGTTTCCTGGAGATCGTCCCAATGTTCGCCGTCTTGCGTCGTTTGCCAGACGTAGTCCACGGGCGCGTTCGTGAACACGAAATCGTGCTCGCCGACGACTTGGAGAATCGCACCAAGGGAAATCGGCGACACGAAGTCAGCCTGCCACCAAGCATTCGTCGCACCTTCAGCCGCCTTCCAAACGTGATCGAGCGCACGGGAAAATCGATCACCGTCACTCGGCCCGGACGGAGCAGCGCCACTCGCCGTACTCGAGGCGGAATAGCGGGCGAGGGGCGTGGGACCAGCCCAAACGACGGCGGCCGTCAGCAATGAGATCAACCAGAAATGCCGTCCACACATCGCGAGACGTTGCCTCTTCAGCGGGTCATTGACGAGCCCGTAAGCAACCCATGGCAGTGAGCGAGCGAGCCATTGGTTCACTTGTCGTTTTTCGTTTCGGACAACCATCGATAGAAATAGCACCCGCGAGGTGGGGAAGACCCCGGAGAACTCGGCGACGCACGCCCGCGCCGACCCAACCCAAGCACTTGACGCGAAGGGAGCCCGGCGCGGAGCCTGACGCCATGAGACGACAGGTGTCCGATTTTCTATTGGGGCTATTCAGGGTCGGATTATTTCTTCAACTCAATGGCACAAACGGAGCGGTTGAGGGCACCCCAACGGCTGATCGGCCGTTCCTCCTCGTCGAACAAGGTCGGCCGGCGTGCGCGATTGTGACGGCGGAGAATCCAACTCCGGCGGCGCAACTGGCGGCCCTGGAATTGCAGCACCACGTGTTACAGATCTCAGGCGCGGAGATTCCCATCCGGACCGAGAAGGATTCACTCGTAGGCCGCCGGATCTTAGTCGGCGAAAGCGCAGCGACTCGGCAACTCGGGCTGCGCGGCGCCGATTTCCCTAGCCAGGAATATCTCATCGGCTTTCGGCCCGGCACGATCATCCTCCTTGGTCGCGATTGGGAAGATACCCCGGAGAATCGCGCGGCGGAGGGACGTTCTACCTCCGGTGAATCGCTGCAGTCGCTCCGACCACGCGTCGATTACTGGAAGGCTGTGGGCCAGCCGGAGCGTAGCCAGGACGCGATCGAATTGCCCGGTCTGTACGACGATCAGGGAACGTGCCTAGCCGTTTATGATTTCCTCGAGCGCTTCGCCGGCGTGCGCTGGTACGGTCCGGCGCCGCTTCAGATTGTCGTGCCGTCTCGCACTGATCTGTCGGCCGAAGGTGCCGACGTGCGGCGTTCACCCGCCTTGAAGCATCGCAGCGCGCTACCCGCGGGTAACTGGCCATTCCTGCGCGGCCAATGGGGATCGTTCACCCCTGAGCAACTTCAGCTCTACTGGCGGCGAAGTCGGCAGGGCGGCGAACGTTGGGCCGGCAACCATACGTTTTACCGAGCGACGATTCAGGCGGCGTTCAACGCTCCGAAATACCAGTCGAAGAATCCGCGCAGCCAAGGTTCACAGCTTTGTTATTCGAATCCCGAAGTCGTCCAACGCGTCGCCCAGCTGGCGCGCGACTTCTTCGACGGAAAGGGCAGTCTACCGGACGGCTGGAAGGCGATGGGTAACTATTTCGCGATCGTGCCCGACGATAACTTGAATCTCTGTAACTGCCCGGCCTGTCAGGCTCTGCTGGCCGAGGGCGAGGGGCACAAGACCGGCTATTTTAGCAGTGGGGAAATTAGTGATTATTGGTTCTCCTTCGTCAACGAAGTCGCCCGCGAGACTCGCAAGACGCATCCGGACAAGTGTATCGCGACGCTCGCCTATTGGGCCTATGCGGTTCCGCCGGATTTCCCGCTGGAGCCCAACGTGTCGGTCGCTCCGTGTTTGCACACCTGCTACTACCCGGTGCATGCGGGGATTCGGGACAACGACTTGAAGCTGCTGAAGCAATGGCGGGAACGCACTCAAGCGCCGATGTATGCCTGGGTCTATTACCACCATCCGATGGAAGCGGGATTGATCGGCAAATGGAACTGCTTCCCCAACGTCATGCCCCACACCACCGCGCGCGCCATGCAGCAGTATATCAGAGATGGCATCCGAGGGATCTACGAATGCGGTGAGCAGGACCAGCTCGAGCAATACGTCATGTCGCGAGTTTGGGACGACCCCGCGGTGGACGTGGACGCTGTGATGACGGAATTCTTCCGTCTTTATTTCGGTCCGGCCGGCGTGCCGATGGAACAGTTTTATCGGCGGCTCGAGGAAATTGCCGGTGACGTCTCGCTTTACGCGGGTCCGTACACTCGTCCGAACGGAATCGAGTGGAAGAAGGTCGCGTGGGAACGTTTGGGCACGGCCGAGCGGATGGCGGAGTTGGGCACATTGATCGACCAAGCGGGAGCCTTGGCGGAGACGGATGCCCAGAAGCAACGGCTAGCCCAGTGGCACAGCGCCCTCTGGGACTGGATGCGTCGAGGCCGGGAGGAGTTCCTGGCGGCGCAGCCGGCTCCGTGACGCGGAGTCTTAGGCGAACTGAAAGCTGCACGGTAGGGGAATAATGTGCCCATGTGCCCGGTTAGGTCATCTGTCGTGGCACGCGGACGGGCGTGAGCATCACTGAATCACCACCGACGGCGGATTTTTTCGGGCACTTGCAGCCAAAATCACAGTTGCTGATACTCCCTTGGTATGGCGGACACCGCCCACCAACCCGAATCCAGCATCCGCCCACACACCGGCGCCCAGTTCGCCCCGACGCAATGGTCACTAGTGCTCGTCGCACGAGATGCCGGTCACAGTGGCCAGCGCGAAGCCTTGGAGAGGCTGGCCAACGCCTATTTGCCTCCGATCTACGGATTCCTGCGCCGCGCGTTGGGTCTCCCGCCACAAGATGCGGAAGATCTCGGGCAAGAGTTCCTGGCAGGCTTACTCGCGACACCGGAAACGAAGCTCGCTAAGCTCGCGGCGGAGCACGGACGCTTCCGGGACTTTCTCAAGGCGGGCACCCGCAACTTCACCCTGAACTGGCTGCGCGACCGGAAAGTCCCCAAGCGCGGAGGCGGAAAGGAAATCGTGTCCCTCGAAGCCATCGTGGAAGCAGGCGGCGATGCCTTGGTACCGCAGGTGCCGGCCGAAGCCGAGGCGTGGTTTGACCGCGAATGGGCCGCCAGCGCCGTGGCGCAGGCTCGCGCCCGGCTGGAGGACGAATTTCGCCGCGGCGGCCAACTTACTGAGTTCACCGCATTGTCCCGGTGGCTTACCGCCGAACCACCGGACGGCGCCCACGCCGACCTGGCCCGGCAACTCGGTTTCACCGAGCAAAATAGCCGAAAAAAGCTTCAACGTTTGCGGGAAACCTTCGCCGTGGAACTTCGCCGACTCGTGCGCGAGACCCTCAGCGATCCCGCCGATCTCGACGCCGAACTGAACCACCTGGCCACCGCCTACGCGCGGGTAATCGGGCAATAGGCAGGGCTGGGGTCGCGGGATAAAAATTCCGGCCGAAAGTTTGTCACAGGCGCCCGCCGTTCGGTTTCAGAGCGATGTGGGGTTCGTGCGACTCCCGCGACAATTCTAAAAGCAAAAACACCGATGAGTACACATGTCCTCGTCAACGAAGAATCGAAAGATCATGAAAAAAATGATGCTGGCTAACTTAAGGCTCGTAGTGGCAGCGGTCGGCTGCCTCCAACTGGACGGCGTGGTCTATGCCCAAGTCAAAAATCATTTCCCTAACGACGGCTTGCCGAAGAAGGATCTCTTTAACGGAACGCCTAAGCTATCTCCCCCTTCCATCCCGAGCTACCCGACCAGCGGCGGGGTCAAAAACCACTTCCCTAACGACGGCTTGCCGAAGAAGGATCTCTTTAACGGAACGCCTAAGTTATCTTCCCCTTCCATCCCGAGCTACCCGACCGGCGGCGGGGTCAAAAACCACTTCCCCAACGACAGCTTGCCGAAGAAGGATCTATTTAACGGAACGCCTAAGTTATCTTCCCCTTCCATCCCGAGCTACCCGACCGGCGGCGGGGTCAAAAACCACTTCCCTAACGACGGCTTGCCGAAGAAGGATCTGTTTGAAGGAGGCTCGGCACCCCGCTCTAGCTTCGAAAATACTTACAATTTCGGAGAAGGTAACACTCTTCGATCAACCCGCAGTTTCGAACCGAAGAGCGGCACCATCACCACGGGTTTGGAGTCGTCATGGGCCAACGGCAATCGGCAAAGGTTCGACACTTCAACCAGTTTGAACGGAAGCCACAGCTCACGTTCGGACAACACGTATAACTTTGGGAGCGGCAATACTCTTCGCTCCGCGCGTAGCTACGATTCCGCGACGGGCGCCACGGACTTTGACAGTACTCAAACGTGGGGCAATGGAAACTCAACCCGTACCATATCGGGTCAGGATGCGGCGGGACGCAGTTATAACTTCCAAGCAAACACCTACAATTGGGGTAGTGGAAAAACGTCCACTGTCATTACAGGCACAGACGCAGATGGGAATTACGTCAATAAGACCATCACTAAGTAGAGTCTTTTGCGGTGCGACTCCGCATGACATCCACCACCGAAATCCATCGCCTGGTTCAAAATGAATCGCCCATCTCTGTTTGTCGCCTCGCGTCCAGTGCGACGGCTCATTCCACCTTTGGTTGTCGCCAGCCTCATCGGTTGGACTGCGCCCGTCGCGGCCCAAACCAATCCTGCTGAGGAGACCGTGCCCTTCGGGGCTGCCATTACCGAAGTGCCCGTGACGGTGCCCGGTTACGATCAGGAACTCACCCTCCGCTACACCATCGCCGCCAGCACGGTGAACGGACAGGTCACCCGCACGGTGCTGTATTTTCCTATGTTCACGCTGGAACAGGCCGAGGTCTTCGAGGAGGGACGCTTCACCCCGATGCTCAACACCAGTGGCGTCGTCCGGATCCCGCCGGGTGTGGCGAACGTAGCCGCGCTGGTCCGCCTGCGGGACCTCCTGCAAAGTGTGAGCATCCGTGAGCGCGTACTGGACACCATTCGCCTACAACCGGAGGTCGCGGCCCTGGGGACAAATGTCCCACTCGCGCCGGTGGGCACCCAAGGCAACCGGGTCGCCCGCCTCTTCCTCGCCGACCCCAACGAGGGCAACAGCCGCAAATTTCTGGCCACCAGCCAGCTCAGCGGTGCCGGCCAGCAGAATCCGACGCCGGAATGCAGCTTTGCGCTGGATGCGGCAGATCTCGCGCTGCTGCGAGGCGGCCCCGTGCCGGTGCGGGCGCAAAACCTGATCGTCACCGTCGAGCAGCCTTATCGCGCCCGGTTCACAACAGACAATCAGGTACTTTACGTCAGTCAGTTTGCCAGCCTGCTCTCGCAGATTCGTGCCCGCATCACACCGACGCAGGATCGCGGCCCGGCCACCCTGCTGCTGGCACCTCAGATCCCGGTGAACGTCGGCCAGAGCGGTGAAGTGGCCGAAGAGAAGTCGTTTACCACCTATCTCCGCCAACTCGTGCAGATTGAACTTCATTCCCGGGCCGGCACGACGCTCGACCCCAACCTGACGGACACTTTGCTCGGGCAGGCCCTGAGTTTCCTGAACCTCGGCATCACCCTGTCCGCTGAGGAACGACAGAATGCGGTCGCCAGCTTTCTGCTCGCGGATCAATTGGCGATCACCCTTCCGCTGGGCCGGCTGGAAGAAATTTCCGCCGAGATTCGCGAAGACCGGAACCGGGAATGGAGCAGCACGTTCCAGAGCGCCTACCTCAAGAAGCAGGCAAACAAGATAAAGGCCGACGTCAATGTGGATGGCGGATTATTCTCAGGCTTCGCTGGTGGCTCCGGCAGCACAGATATCGACCGCAGTTGGGAACGGGAAGACTACGTGGATCGAAAGCTCCAAGATTTCAGCCACCAGCTATCCGAAGCCGCGGTGCATTTGAAGGGCAATCAGCCCGTGCTGACCGGCATTCGCTTTAGCCAAAACGGCACTGTCGCCAGCGTGGATTTCAATGAGTTCGTCGGCCGGATCGGCACCTTCCGGGACGACTTTGCGGTGCTCACGACTAGTCTTGATTTCCAACCCTATCTCAAAGAACTCGGGCTAGCTCAGCAGGTGGAGACTTTGCTGGTTGAGCATACAGAGGTTGGTGAAGTGTGGGGCGGTCGAGACCGAGATAATAATTGGATTTCAGACGGAGGAGCAGGTCGAAAATGTCGGGTTTGGGTTCCGTTTGAACGCCCATTTGCTCAGCCGCCGAAAGTATGCACAAGCCTCCGAATCCTTGATATTGCGGAAGGTAATCTTCGAATCGCAATCAATCACGACCAGGTGAGTACAAACGGATTTTCTCTCATCTTCTCGACATGGGATGATACCGTCTCTCATGTCCTTGGAGTTAGTGCCGCTTGGGTTGCGGTCGGGCAAACCACGCAAAATCTGAGTCGTCCTCAAGCACTCAGCCTGCCCAACTCCACCACCCCGGCCGTAACTCAACCCGCCCGCGCCTTTATTCGCGAACCGCGCCTGAACAACTCACTGGAGCTGCCCAATGGCCAAACTGGAGCCGCCTTCAACACTATTCCGGGACGCACTTATTCGGTTGAATCCTCTTTCGACCTGCAACAATGGATGCCCATTGCTTCCGTGCAGGCCCGCGTTTTTGCCGCCGAGCTGCCGTTCACGCCGCAACCCAACGTTCCACAGGAATTCTTCCGCGTCACCACGCCGTGATTCTCCATCGAAGAAACCGGGACTGACAATTGCCACCCGCGGCGGTAATCGGAGATTCTTCGCCCGCGTGCTGGCGCGGTCCCAGCCATGAACTGTCCCCGCTGCAACACACCATTGGTCTCGCCTGATGCTGTTTGCGTGCCCTGCTCGTTTGGTTTGGCACTTAGTCCGGCTACGGCCACGGAGGATCCGCATCAGAAGGTTATCCGTTACTTCGGGGACTTCGAACTGCTCGAACTCCTCGCCGAAGGCGGCTCGGCGACAGTCTGGCGGGCGCGGCAGACGAGTCTGCAACGCGAGGTTGCTCTGAAGCTGCTCAAAGGCGGATTGCTCGCAGGCCCGGTCGAACAAGCCCGCTTTCGCCAAGAGGCGGAGACGGTGGCTCGCTTGGAACATCCAGGAATCGTGGATATTTTCGAGGTTGGCGAGCACGAGGGCAGCCCTTACCTGGCGCTGCGCTATTTGCCGGGCGGGAGTCTGGCGCAGGCGCGAGGGCGGTTTGCGGTCGACCCGCGCGCAGCCGCTACCCTGGTCGCCCGGGTAGCGCGGGCGGTACATCACGCCCATCAACGCGGCCTGATTCACCGTGATCTGAAACCTGCCAACATCCTGCTCGAACCCGATGGCTCGCCGCTGGTGGCCGATTTTGGCCTCGCCCGGCGGCTGGACACCGAGCGGAGCCTGACTGCAGCCAACCAACTGGTCGGCACGCTCGCCTATATGGCTCCGGAACAGGCGGCGGGGCAGCCGGTGAGCGTCGCAACGGATGTGTGGAGCTTGGGAGTGATTCTGTACGAACTGCTCGCGGGCCGGTCGCCATTCGCGGCTGGAAGCACCCCGGCATTGTTGAAGAAGATCGCCGAGGACGAGCCGCCTTCGATGGGTAAAGTGTCCAGAGACCTCAAGGCCGTTATCCGCAAGTGTCTGGAGAAGGAAGCAATCCGTCGTTACGACTCCGCCAGGGAACTGGCGGAAGACCTGGAGAACTGGCTGGCTGGCAAACCGGTTCGAGCTCGGCCGGTGGCTCCGCCGGAGCGAGTGTGGAAATGGCTGCGCCGACATCCTTGGCAGACGGCGTTCTTCGCGCTGCTGCCACTTCCTTTCGCGGTCGCTTTGGGCTACCTGCTGCTCCTTAACTGGCTGGCGTCCGAGCACTACGTGGTACAGTTGCCGTCGGGCGAGGTATCTCTCCGGTTACCCATCAGCGAAGAATCTGGCAATCGCTGTACCAGCAATTTCGACCAAAGGCCATTTCAACACCAGCCGCGGAAAGTGCGACTGGAGTTTGGAAATGTTCCACCCGATCTCGCCCCCCACTTGGTCGTGAGAATTCGCGGTGACCGGGCTGGCTGGCCCGACACCGTCCGCTCGTTGCCTCTGACCAATGGCCAGACCTTCACTCTGGTCCTGCCGGAACAGAGTCGCTTCATCCGGGAGCGGAATCTCTACTTCGCTACCGAGGGCTGGACGGTTCGAGATCTGCGCCGACGAGCGCCGGAATCGGAGATACGGCTGACGATTCTGGAATAGTATCAGTGGGAATGTTTAACAAAACGGGTCAATCTGATCGGCATTTCAGGATAAGAGCGCTAAAGGGATTTCCCGCGGTTACGAAGGTCGGCGGCTCTTTAGGAGCCGAATGGTATCCTTTCTTCCAAACGCTGCTGCGGCCTCACCCGAGCGCTCTCGCTCAGGCAGCGCAGGACCGACATCCTTTACCGCCAGTCAGATCGGGGGAGGCTACGCCCACACCCTGACGCCGAATTCATTCAGTGATGTCATCGGGGACGGAACTCGCTAGGCTCGCCAACGATGCTGTCGCAGAAGGCGAAATACGGGATTCGGGCTTTGCTCTATTTGTGCAAACAAGAGGCGGGTCGTCCGGTAATCATCCGCGAGATTGCCGAGAAAAAGCGGCTGCCGCGCAAATTCCTCGAGGCTATTTTGCTCGAAATGAAGGAAGCCGGACTGCTGCACAGCCGCCCGGGCAAAGGCGGCGGGTATATCTTGCATCGTTCGGCAGACTCTATTCCGCTGAGTCGCATCATTCGGATTATGGATGGACCTTTGGCCCCCGATTCCGTGCGTGAGTCAGACGGCTTATGCGCCGTGCAAAGATTGCCTGGATGAACGGACGTGTGTGATTCGGGCCGTCATGAAACGAGTGCGCGACGCAACGGCTAAACTGTTGGATGCAACTTCCCTGGGCGACATGGCTCGCCAGCAAGATCAGCTTACCGGCGCTCTCGCCCTCCTCGATTACCACATTTGAGACCGCGGTATTTTCTGGGGAGGAAGATCCAACTTTGGTTACGGTGATGTTCTTCAACTCCGCGCAGCCCAGTCGTGGCCTCTTGAGACACACTCCTGGCCAATCGTAAAGCTCACTGACGGTCGCCTACCCTGTCGGTGATGATGCCCGCTGTGGCGGACATCAGGATGGCAGCGAGCTGGCGCTGTTAGGTGATGGCACTCATGGGTCGAGACCCACTTTTTCCAGCAGCGCCTGGAAGCGCGGCTCGGTGCGCAGGGGGTCGTAAATCTGCCAAGTTTTGAGACTCCAACAATCTCCATCCTGCTCCTCATAACATTTCTCCAGCCAATCCAGGGCCTTGTCCTTGTCGCCGAGTCCAAGATGCAGATGCATCCGCAG
Organism: Verrucomicrobiales bacterium; assembly: GCA_003445095.1. GTDB lineage: Bacteria > Verrucomicrobiota > Verrucomicrobiia > Limisphaerales > UBA9464 > UBA9464. Next base: position 1,902 of record DLVS01000201.1, on the reverse strand, counting down.
CGAAGGTGAGAGATAGCGCTGTTTCGCCCGGTCGGCCCAGTCGCGCACAACCTGCTCCGCTTGTGCGCGATTGCCCGCACGGGCGTAGGCGTAAGCCAGGGCGCCATCGAACCAGGGCGGGGAATCCAACGACTTGGCCCTTTGAAACGCGGCGAGGGCGCCAGCCGTGTCTCCTTTCCCGAGGTAGCACCAGCCCATTTCAAAATGAGCATTCGCATAATGGGGTTCCAACTCGAGCGTCTTACGTAATTGCGCCATCGCTTCATCGTAACGGCGTGCGTGACTGAGTTGCCAACCGAGGTGCGTATTGAACAACAAGGAAAGCGGATCCAATTCGATGGCCTTCCGCGTATTCGCGATGGCTTCCTCGAACCGCCCGAACGTCGCTTGGATCCACGCCGATTGGTCGTAGGCCAGTGCCAGGCCGGGGTTGAGTTCCAGAGCGCGCTTCATCTCCTGTTCCCCGCCCTTCCAATCGAAGGCGCTCGCGAGGGCCATGCCCAGGGAGAGGTGCGCATCGGCGAGATTCGGATCGAGGGCCAGGGCCTTTTGCGCTAGTTCCTTCTCGTTGGCCCAGGCTTCCTTGCCCGACAACAGGTTTCCGCCCAGCCAGCCGTAACAGTCCGCCAGTCCGCAATAAGCGAGCGCATAAGACGGATCCAGTTGCAGGGCCCGGGTGAAATACTGCATGGCGTTGGTCAAACTCGCCTCGGTATTTTTGCCGAAGTGATAGCGACCCAGCAGATAGAGGCGGTGGGCTTCCGGGTTCTCGGTTGGAACCTTCGTGAACGCGCGCGCCGCCTCGACCCCGAGCTTCAGTCGCAGCACCTGGACGACGCGCTGCGCCACGCTGCTTTGAAAGTCGAGGATGTCCTTCATGTCCCCGTCATAGGGCTGCGACCAAAGGACCGACCCATCGGCCACATTGATGAGTCGGGCAGTGATGCGTAGCTTGTCGCCGATTTTGAGCACGTCGCCTTCCAGCACCGTGCTGACCCTCAGTTGGTCGCCCACTTTGCGGAGGATGTCCTCTTCGGTCCTGCCCTTGAAAGCGAAGCAGGAGCTGCGACCCGGCACGCGCAAACCGGGGACATTCCCGAGCTTGTCGATCAGCACCACGGTCATGCCGTCGCTCAGATACTCGTCGTTCTTGTCCGGGCTCATATTTACGAACGGCAGCACGGCGATCGATTTCTGCTCAGTGGCGGTGACAGGCGAACCCGGAGGATTGGTTGGTGGATTCGCGGCCTGTTTCGCGGCCTGCCCCGGGGAACGAAACAACCACCAGCCCAAGCCTCCTAGGGCCAACGCGAGGATCAATCCCACGGCCACGAGATGGGCGCTGGATTTCGACGGCGACAGCGAACCGGATTGGCCGGCGACCGGCGCCTGCTGCCAGGGGAGCATGACGCGATAGACGTCCACCGGCACTTCGATGTGCTTCAGGTCGGGCGCGCTCATTTTCGTCAAACCCACGTCCAGTTTGTTGCGCACCTGCGCATACACGGTGTCGGAAAGGCAGATGCCGCCCCCGATGGCCAGCGGTTCGATGCGCGCCGCGATGTTCACGCCGTCGCCATACATGTCCGCCTCGCGATGCACCACGTCGCCAACGTGAATGCCGATGCGCACCTGAATGTGGCGTTCGGCGGGTTGTGCGCCGTTGCGGGCGGCGACGGCACGCTGGATTTCTACCGCGCACTGCGTCGCCTGGAGCGCGCTGGGAAACTCCACGAGGAACCCGTCGCCGGTGGTCTTCACCTCACGGCCGTTGAAGAGAGGAAACTGCGTGCGCAACAGGCGTTGGCTTTCGGCGAGAAGTTCTAACGCTAGCGCCTCGTTGCGTTGGGCCAGCGTGCTGTAGCCCACCATGTCGGTGAACATGATGGCGGCGAGCTGGCG